>JABDJR010000049.1 GCA_013003415.1 Candidatus Eiseniibacteriota bacterium
AATGATGGCAGTGCCGTAGTTGCCCAAAACAACAGGAGGGTTCGCATTATTGAACTTGGTCACGCCGTCCGTGTCGTTGGTGGCCATCCAGATGTCGCCATTGAAATCGACGGTGATGCCGCGTCCCCCACCCTGAGTCGTGCCCACAGAGTTGGTGAACCCCAGTGCGGGATTGTTCACGCCAACCGTAGGATCCCAACGAATGCATCCCTGCGTGGACCCAGGAGATCCACCGTACTTGGCCAACCAAACAATGCAGTCTTGATCGACCGCGATCCCGTAGTTTCGATCTGGGCCATGATTGATGTAGTTCTGGGTTACAGCCGGACCCGCGGCGGTGCCCCCACTGTTGAGACCGGGATCGATTTCAAAAGCGAGACTTCCGATGGTGGAGACATAAAGAAAGCCGTTTGGGGAAAGTGCGATACCGTAAGGGACCTGACAACTATTGGGTTGGGTGCAAAGGGGAACACTCGCCTCTTCGGGAACCGTGGTTTGCGGCTGATGCGATCCGTAAATCGCAGTTGGATGATCGGGCCTGAGTTTGGCAATGCGAAGATCACTGGAAAGTCCAACCCAAAGGAATCCCCCCTTATCAATGGCGAGACCTCGAGCAAAGTTGTTTACGGTGGTTCCTATTTGGTAATGACGAATCACAGCCTCGTCTTGTCCCCAGGGTAGAATCTCTGCCGTGCCAAGTGTGATTTGCCCATCGGCGGGGCAGCAATCACCCGAAGTTGTCAGTTGGTTGTCCCCGTTGAGATCAATGGCCCCGTTGGCCAAGATCTGTGTCACCGAGGGTAGACGGCCACTGCCGGTTCGGTTCGCAACCCAACAGTTGCCGTCTTCATCGACCACGGTTCGTGAAGGGTACAAGTAGGCATACTTGCCCGCCCCGTCGGGCGGACCCGTGTAGTAGCGCGCGAGTTCGTTTCCCGTGGCCATATCGATCTTGGAAATCGTGCCCTCGTCCGCGTTGGCGATCCAACCGAACCCGAAGGTTGTCGGAGTGGGTGAAATTTCGAGTTGGTCACTGTTGGTGATGAGGCCGTTGAGGTTCCCTTGGTTGAAGTCCGCGTCGAGGGTGTAGAGCTTGTAGGCATCGCCGCAGTTTCCGAAGTTGAAGGGACCGAACACGGAGTTGTCGCAGGCGCCCAAACTCAGGGTGAGGAAGTTGGGGTTGGTGGGAGACGTTTGTATCCAGGGCGACTGCACGACTTCGCGGAGCCCGTAGGGCGACGTGCACGGAAGAACAGCACTGGGGGGAAATAGGTAGTAGCCCCCGGGCCCGGTGACAGCGGACGCAAAAGCGGTTCCGGTAGTGAGGTTGAAGGCCTCGACGGTCCAGCCCACCAAGCCGTAGTCGGCTCCGTTCATAATGCCGTCGGCATTGAGGTCGGCGAAGACGAACCCTTCAATACTGTAGGAGCAGCATTCTTGGGCCTCGGCGGGTGCCGTTAGCGAGAAAGTAAGAAACAGAAGCAGAGCAAAGGAAGCTACCAACCTCACGAGACCTCCCCGGTGTGAGATTTCAGTGACGCGGCGCTCCCTTGGCGAAGAGCCTCGCCGAAGTCTTTAAGGATACCACAGGTATCCGATTTTCCCGGGCTGGAGCTAGGGCACGAGAACGAGGCGTTGGGTGCTCTCAAACGATCCGCTGGTGAGGTGAACGAAGTACACACCCGAGGCGACACGTTCTCCCCGACTATCTGTCCCATCCCAAGCCAGAGCAATACTCCCTGGTCCTAGGCGGTCGGAGGCCAGAGTTTTCACCAACCTGCCGTTTGCGCTGAAAACTTGAACCTCGGTGGGGTTCGATTCTTCTAGGGTGAAGGCAATGGTTGCCGGCGCACCACGTGGTACGGGGTTCGGATAGGGAGCATTCAATTGAGTCACGCCGGGCGCGTCGGGTAGAAACTGGGTCGTCGCATGCCCTTCAAGTTCCGCGTAGGTGCCACCATTTAGAATCGCGCGCACCCGATAGGAAATCTGCGCACCTGCATAACTAGAAGCGAGCGAATCAAACAAACGATTCTCGCCGATCACTGGTACGTGCAAGGGCTGAATTGGAATCCAATCGGAGCTTCCGGTTTTTCGATCCACCGAATATCCAAGAATGCCGTCGCCTCGATTAAGATCCCAGGTCAACTCGATCCCTTCCGGCTTCGAAATCATCTGAAGGTTTTCGACCGGACGTGATCCGGAAGGGAGGTCACCACGCCATAGAAGCGTACCAAACTCGGGCTAGTCATAATC
>JABDJR010000050.1 GCA_013003415.1 Candidatus Eiseniibacteriota bacterium
TCGCCTCATGTTGGACTCCGTCATCACGACCGAGCCATCGACAAGAATGCCGAAGTCAATGGCGCCGAGACTGAGAAGGCTTGCCGCGATGGCGAAACGATACATCCCGATGACGGCAAAGAGCATCGCGAGCGGAATGACGATGGCGACGAGCAACCCGGCGCGAAGGTTGCCGAGGAGGACGAGGAGCACGACGACTACGAGGATCGCACCAGCTACCAGGTTGTGCTCTACAGTTCCGATGACTTCGCGCGTGAGTTCTGTCCGGTCGTAGACAACGTCAACGAGAACGTCCTCGGGCAGTGACTTCTGAACGCTCGCCAGGCGGTCTTTCAGCCGCTCTGTCACCACCTTCCCGTTCTCACCCATGAGCATGAATGCCAGGCCAAGAACGACTTCGCCTTGTCCGCCCGCGGAGACTGCGCCGCGGCGAATCTCGTGGCCGATTCGAACATCCTCGGCCACGTCGCGAATGCGCACCGAAACGCCATCGAAAGACGACACAACGATGTTCTCAATCTGCTCAATCGTCGAAACGCGTCCGAGGCCGTGCACGAGCTTCGATTGGCCGCCGGAGGTGAGAACCCCTCCGCCTACGTTCTGGTTGTTTTGCTCGAGGGCTTCGAATACGTCGCCGAGAGTGAGGCTGTACTTGAGAAGCGCCGTGGGCGATACGACGACGTGATACTGCTTCTCGTTGCCTCCCCAGGAGTTCACTTCCGCAACGCCGGGGACCTTCCGTAGCTCCGGCTTCACGACCCAATCGTGAAGCGTTCGAAGCTCTTCGAGGGTGCGGTCTGGATTCTCCGAGCGGAGAACATAGTGAAAGACTTCCCCGAGTCCCGTTGCAATGGGGCCAAGCTGCGGGCGCTCTATGCCGGCAGTGAGGGAGACGGAGGAGAGGCGTTCGGTGACATACTGACGCGCGTCGGTGATGCTCGTGTTGTCGTCGAACGTCGCCACAACCTGAGATAGCCCAAACTTCGATATCGAGCGGACATTGTTTAGACCGGGTAGCCCGCCGATGGAGAGCTCAACAGGAAGCGTAATCTGCTGCTCAACTTCTTCGGGGTTGAGGGATGGCGCCACGGTGTTGATTTGCACTTGAACGGGGGTGGTATCTGGAAAGGCGTCAACGGGCGTTCGGAAAAGCGTGAAGGCGCCGCCGCCGACAAGGAGGCCCGCGAGGAGAAGGACGAGCAGTCTGTTCTGTAACGAAAACTGAACAACACGCTCAAGCATCTAAAACCTCTGTGGTCCTAGTCATCCACGCACCCTGCGCCGAGACGGGACTTGAGAAACTCCGACATTGCGGTGAACGCCCCCTCGAAAATTACAGGTTAGTTCGGAAGAAGTCCTGCAGTGACGGCAAAGACGTTGTCTGTGGAGCGGGCGACGACGACTCGCCGCAACCCATAGAGATCTTCTGCGTGCTTGACGAAAACGTAGGGTTGATTCTCGAAGTACTGCACGGCCTCGGCAGGTACATTGAGAACAGGGCCACTCGAGGACAGGAGCACTTGTGCTTCGCCGAACATCCCCGCCTTGAGACGCCGATCCCCGTTGGGGACAACCGCGCGAGCGCGCACCATTCGGCTCCTCTCGTCGATAGCGCTGTTGACCCATGTGAGCTCGCCGCGTGCACTGAGACCAGAAACGCCGCTCATGGTGGCTTCAACCGCGAGGCCACTCTGGAGGAGCTGAGCACCAGCGGCCGGAATCGAGAGCGAGAGCCACATCGTTGAAAGGTCCGCCAGGGTGAACAGGGCCTTTCCGGGCTCGACCGCCTCGCCAACAACTGCGGCTCTTTCAACCAATGTGCCGGCGTAAGGGGCGCGAACAAGAAGAGTCGCGGAGGCATCTGTGGTCTCTTCGATGCGCGCAATTTCGCGTGCGGAGAGTCCGTAGTTGAGAAGCCGCTGGCGTGCGGTGCTGAGGGCGAGCTCGGCGGTTCTGTGGGCCGCCGATGCTTCCTGCAGATCTTTCTCGGACGAAATTTTCTTTGCCGCGAGGCCCTGCTCTCTCTCGAACGAGACCTTCTTGAGCTCCGCGTCGACTGCAGCAGAGACAAACGCGGTCCTGGCCGCAGCGATTTCGGCAGAGTGAAGTTCAACGAGAACCTCCCCCGCTTCGACCTCGGAGCCCACGTCGACTAGAACCCGTCGCACAATGCCCGCAGCAAGTGGCGTGATTCTGGCAACAGCGTTCTCGTTGTATTGGACTTCGCACACGGCCGAGACGCTTGCCTGCACTTCGCTCTCTTGAGGAGACGTGGTCCGCAGTCCGGCTTTCGTAGCCGACTCCGCGGACTCAAATCGCACCTTGAGCTCTTCGCCGGGCTTCAGCTCTGCCGTTCTTTGTGGCTGGCAAATGCCGCACTCGAGCTCTGGAACCTGGTGCTCATTGCAGAAGAGCTCTGTAGAAGCGCGGCTCTCGGTTGGGGGGCCGCTCGACGAGCTACTCTCGTCGTCGGGTGTCTCGCTCTCAGTTTCCTTGAGCTCCGGGTGGCAGAGGAAGCACTCATCCTCATAGAGAGAGTGCTCTGCGCAATACAGGCGAGTCTTGTCCTCGAGCTGTGGCTGGCAAATCCAGCAACGGTCCTCGTAACGCGCATGCTCGGTGCACCAGAGGCGCCCCGCGTCACGCTTGCTGGCGTCGCAGATGAAGCAGGTCTCGCCGGCCTTGGAATGGCTGTGTGCGTCGGCAACCTGGCTGCTTTCGTTGCCCCCCCCCTCCTCTTTGGGGGGAGAGTCGCCGCCACCACAGCCCGATAAGGGGACAAGTAGCAATGAACAGGCGAGGAGTCCGACGAGCCTGCGAATACTGGAGAAACTGGGCATAGACCCTTCCTTTTCAACTGTTTGGGCAGAACCAGTCCGAGAATTCAGACCAGCTTGCGCCGATCGACATGAAAAGAGTATACTCGCATATATGCACAACTCTACAAGCATTACTTCAAGAAAGTCACTGACCAACATAAGCTGGCTTACAACAGCGTTCAAAGCTCTCTCTGATCCAACGCGGCTGCGAATTCTTCGATTGCTCGCCGCTAACAAAGCCGAAATGTGCGTTTGCGAGTTTGTAGATGTGCATCAGGTGCGCCAATATACTGTCTCAAGGGCGCTTGGGCTCTTAGAACAAGCTGGACTGGTTCTGGGACAGAAAGAGGGGCGCTGGGTCTACTATTCGCTCGCGAACCAAGACGACACAGTTATCGCCTCGCTCTATACACTCGTGACTTCGATTTCTGAGGCTGACGAAGTCTTCCTGCTAGACCAGGAGCGCTTCCAAAAACGCATGGCCCTCCGAGAAGACGGTCGTTGCATTGTAGGTATTCAGACTAGGGACCTGATAGAACGCTGAGCAGTTGAACCATTAGAAGGAGATCGGCGGGATCCTATGACTCGACTCATCCAGTGGACACTTCGCTATGCGGTTGCCGCCACTTTGGCGGGAGCGTTCCATCTGATGGTCTTGGAATATCGTCCCGGCACTCTCGCCGCTGATTCGGCTAGAGCCACCATAGCCCGAACATTCCCCCACGCCTCCACCCTGTCGCGCTTTGCCGAATCGGGTTCCCGCACATTAGTCACCCATCGGGCAAAAGCCTTGGTCGCGGAAGTGGCGCCTGAAGTGGAGTACGTCCAGACATCGATTTTTCTGGGGCGCAAGGAAAACGTAAGTCATGTCGAGTTCATTTGGTGTGTGGAGTTTGAGGTTCCGGATGAACTGGAAATTCCAAAGAACCGCCATGGGTTCGATTGCGGTGGCATCAAATACGGTCCGGATTTTCATGTTTGGGCAACCGCCACAGGAGAGATCACAGTTAGTATGCCTTACGACCTCCTGACGGCCGAGAGACCTCCCCTATGTGCGGGAGAACTCTTAGTTGTTCAACAGACCGGTGACGAGTCCCGGGAATAAGCAGATCAGCACCAGCCCCACCAACTGAATCGCGATAAACGGAATCACGCCGCGATAGATGTCCGTAGTTTTCACTTCCTTCGGTGTCACTCCCCGCAAGTAGAACAGGGCGAACCCAAAAGGCGGGGTAAGGAACGACGTCTGCAGGTTCATCCCGATCATCACCCCAAACCACACCAAGTCGATGCCAAGGATCCGCGCCGCCGGCACCAAAAGCGGCAAGATGATGAACGCGATCTCAAAGAAGTCGATGAAGAAGCCCAGAATGAAGATCGCCAAGTTCCCCACAATCAGGAAACCAATCTTGCCCCCGGGAAGCGTGCTCAGCAATTGTTCGATCCAGATGTCTCCGTTCAAGCCGCGGAAAACAAGCGCGAACAACGTCGAGCCGATCAAGAGGAACATCACCATGGAAGTAAGCTTGGTCGTTTCCATAGCCGTCTCGGTGATCGCCTTCTTCGACAGCCTGCGGTTTGCCGCCGCAAGCACCATTGCCCCTACGGCACCCAAGGCGCCGGCTTCGGTTGGTGTTGCCACGCCGGCAAAAATACTCCCTAGTACTAGCAAGATCAAAACCAGAGGCGGAATCATGACCAAAACCACTCGCCTCAACAAAGGCAATCCAATCGGCTCCCGGTCTTCGGGAGGCAAACAAGGCGCGGACTCCGGCTTCACAAACGCCACCGCCATCACGTAAACCGCGTACATCCCCGCCAACATCACACCCGGCACAAGCGAACCCACAAACAAATCCCCAACCGAAATGCCCATTTGGTCGGCCAAGACCACCAACACCACACTTGGCGGAATGATTTGTCCCAAAGTGCCAGACGCCGCAATCACTCCCGTCGACAAAGAAGGCGAATAGTTGTACTTGAGCATGATGGGAAGCGAGATCATACCCATAGCCACCACTGATGCCCCTACCACTCCCGTGGCTGCGGCCAACAACGCGCCCACCAAGACCACCGCCAAGGACAAGCCGCCGCGCAAAGGGCCGCACAACATACCGATGGTCTTCAACAGGTCTTCGGCCAGGCGCGACTTCTCGAGCATCGTTCCCATGAAAATAAAGAACGGCACCGCCAACAACACGTAGTTCGACATCACGCCAAAGATCCGCTCCGGCATGGCGAATAAGAGGGACCAGTCGAAGAAACCCATAGCCGTCCCCAACACCGTGAAGATGAGGGCCGTGCCACCCAAAGAAAACGCAACCGGAAACCCGGTGAAGATGAGCACCAAGGCAGTCAAGAACATGAGGGGCGCGAGGTTGAATTCGCTCACAGTTTCAACTCGTCGGGGGCGGCATCGAGTTCCGCCATAGATGGCTCGCGAAGAGCCACCACCGTATGCACAAGATGGGAGATGCCTTGAAGGAGCAGAAGCGCGAAGGCGACCAGAATCACGGTCTTAATGGGATAGCGCGCCAGCCCTCCCGGGTCGGGAGACGTTTCCAGAACTTTCCAGGAGTTTCGAACCGACGGCCAGGAGAGCCAAAGCATGGCAATGCAAAAGGGAAAAAGAAAGAGCACCGTGCCCAGAAGATCGATCCACGCTCGAGCTTTCAAAGATAGCCGGCTATAAAGAACGTCCACGCGTACATGAGCGTTTCGCCGCAGCGTAAACGCCCCTCCGAGGAGGAAAATCAAACTAAAGAGGTACCACTGCATCTCGATATACGCGTTCGAACTGAGGTTCCAACCGCCAAAGCGAGAGACATAGCGAACCAGAGCATTGAAGGCCCCAATCAAGACCATGGCCACGGCCAGCCAACCGCAGAAACGACCGATAGCGCTGTTCATACGATCAATCTGTTTAGCTAGCTGAAGTAGCATGTGGAACCTCCTATCTTGTTCGCCCCGAGGGCTTTGGGAGCCTAACCCTTTCCCGGAGGGGTCTCAACCCGGCGCCCAACTCTCGGAAACCAAGATCTCCAAACAACCACGCCTGTCGTTCGTCGACTCCAGGCGCTGTTCGTCGATCGATTTCCTCCCAACGCAACCCGTTTCCTCAGGCTCGCGTACATAGGTGCGGACCCAGATTCCAACCTCTACTTATTGAAGACAGCAGCTGAGGGGGGCCCTTCGGCTCTGTATCCGGAGCACTCAACTATGAGCAAGAAACGCGGCCTGCGTGTATTTAGCTTTGTTCTTATCGGCCTCATCCTTCTCGCGGGTGGCGCCTTCTTTGCCCAGCAACAATTTATGGGCGGTAGCGAAGAGGCCATCGCCTCAGCCGATTCCACCGGTACCAACGACACGGCGGAAAACAAATCGGACGAAAACGAGGAAGAAGAAAAGGAAGAGGTGCGCGTTCCGGTTGAACTCGCGGTCGCGAACCACATCGACATTCCTTCTTACTTCCAGTCCACCGGCTCTCTTGAGCCCCGGCGCCAAATCAACTTAGTCACCAAAGCGGCCGGTCAAGTGACTCGCCTTCGGTTTGACGAGGGAGACATGGTCAAGAAAGGCCAGATCCTCCTCGAAATGGATCGTCGTGAAGAAGCGATTGAGCTTGAAAAAGCGGAAGTCAACGTGGCCACGGCAAAGCGTGAGCTAGAGCGAACCCAAGAGCTTTCGGGCAAGGGGCTGGCCGCCGATCGGGAACAAGAAGAAACCCAAAAGGCTCTCGACTTGGCCAAACACGAACGTGATCTGGCTAAGGTTCGCCTTGAGAACATGACCTTGCGCGCTCCCTTTGAAGGTCGAATCACCGAGCGAACGGTCGAACTGGGACAAACTCTAACCGTGGGACAGTCCATTCTTACGCTCGCCGACATTTCCCCTTTGGAAGTGAAGCTCTTCCTCCCTGAAAAACTCGTGACCAGCCTTCGCGTGGGTCAAACGGTTGAGATTCGGCCCGACATTGAGCCTGACCGCATTCTGGACGGATCGGTCTATCAGATTTCTCCCGTAGTTGACGCGGCCACCTCAACCGTCAAAGTCACGCTCCAAGTCATGAACAAGCTTGGCGGGGCTCGCATGGGGAGCTTCGTTCGCGCGCGCATCACCACCGACATCCACGAAAACGTGGTTGCCATTCCCAAGCGATCTTTAGTGCCGGAAGCCGGAGCGAACTACGTCTTTATTGCCGAGGCCGACTCGGTGCGCAAGGTGCCGGTTGTGGTTGGTTATAGCGACGATGACAACATCGAGATCACCGAAGGCTTGGCCCCCGGTGAGTCGGTTGTGAAAGTGGGTCAGGGCGGATTACGCCACGGATCCAAGATTCGCGACCTTGCCAAAGAGGAAGAAGACAAAAGCGAATCTCTCGCCAGCACCGACGGAGAATAAGCCATGCGCAGCATTATCACGTACGCGGTTGAACACCGTGTGACCATGCTCATGGTCACCCTCG
>JABDJR010000102.1 GCA_013003415.1 Candidatus Eiseniibacteriota bacterium
GGGGAAGGCTCGGGGGCGCTTGAACAACACGCAGGTTTTTTTTCTTACCCAGAACTTCAAGGGCCTTGGGATCGACTTCAGGAGCGACAATGACCTCCAAGAAAATCCCTTTCATCTTTTCCGCCGCCGCGGCCGTAAGTGGACGGTTGAGGGCCACCACGCCCCCGAAAGCGCTCACCGTGTCGGCGGCGAAGGCACGGGCGAAGGCTTGAGCCATGTCATCGTGGAACCCGACACCACAGGGGTTTTGGTGTTTCACTACCACCGCCGTAGGATCGTCAAAGGCCGCCGCCAGTCGATAGGCTGCATCCATGTCCAGATAGTTGTTGTACGAGAGACCTTTCCCCTGGAACTGCTTCAGCGCGGAAAGCCCTTCCGCCGGTTTTCCGGCCACGCGATAAAAGGCGCCGAGCTGATGGGGGTTCTCTCCATAGCGAAGGTTGGATTCTTTGATCAGTCCGAGCGCCCAGCGTTCTGGCAAAGCCCGAAGCCGAGGCTCGCGCATGGCCTGAGAGATGGCTGCATCGTATGCAGCCGTGTGATGAAACACTTTGGCGGCTAGGTCTCGGGACTGGTCTTTCGTAATTCCAGAACCGGTGATCGACTCCAAGATAGTTCCATAGTCACCGGGGTCACACACAACGGCCACGGAATCGCAATTCTTTGCTGCAGCCCGGAGCATCGTGGGGCCGCCGATATCGATCTGCTCGGTGAGATCATCTCGTGTACGGCCCGGAACCTCGGCGGCCTTGTCGAAGGGATAGAGGTTGACCACCACCAGGTCGATGAGCCCTACACCTAACTCACTGGCCTGACTCAAGTGACTCGGGTTTTTGCGATCGGCAAGCAAACCGGCGTGGATATTCGGGTGGAGCGTTTTCACCCGTCCGTCGAGACACTCAGGAAAGCCGGTTACTTCACTAACGTCTTTGACAGGAATGTCATGTTCGCGGAGTAACTTTGCCGTACCGCCCGTGCTCAAAAGCTCGACCCCGGCGCCGGCGAGACCCTTGGCAAACTCCGGAAGACCCGCTTTGTCGGAGACGCTAAGAAGCGCTCGTTTTACCGTAATTAAGTCCACGCGTTCTCCTTGAACGCCAAGGGGCGCGCTTCGTCCGTGAGGTGATCCATGACGGTTTTGTACCGATCGATGGTAGCGGTTACAACATCATCCGGAAGTCTGGGGCCGGGGGGTTGTTTGTCCCAACTGAGGGTCTCCAGGAAATCTCGAACCGGTTGCTTATCGAAAGAGTCTTGGGCACGACCAGGCTCGTAAATTTCTTTCTGCCAGTAGCGAGAAGAATCTGGAGTTAAGGCTTCATCAATGAGGACGATCTCGTCTCCGATCAATCCAAACTCAAACTTTGTGTCGGCCAGAATGTAACCGCGCTCGGCGCAGAGGCTGGCCGCGTTTTGGTAAATGCTGATGGATAAGTCACGCAGATGTTTGGCGTAGTCTTGGCCGATGACATCGACCATGACATCGAAGGAGATGTTTTCGTCGTGCCCCTCGTCCGCCTTGGTGGCGGGCGTGAAAATGGGTTCCGGAAGCTGCTGCGATTCCACCAACCCCGATGGGAGATCGATACCACAAACCGCCCCCGTGCGTTTGTAGTCTTTCCACCCTGAACCGGAGATATAACCCCGCACCACACACTCAACCGGAAAGCGCTTGGCTTTGTGAACCAGCAAGGTTCTCCCCTCAAGTTGGCTGCGATAGGGCGCAAACTGTTCAGGGAAATCGGCGGGGTCCGAGGAGATCAGATGATGCGGCACGTATCCCTCAAGGGCGGCGAACCACGCTTCTGAGATGGCGGTAAGGACCTTTCCTTTCCCCGGAATCCCATTGGGCAAGATAACGTCAAACGCCGAAATGCGGTCGGTGGCCACCATGAGAAACCGATCACCAAGATCGAACATCTCACGGACTTTGCCCCGGTGGCTGGGCTTGAGTTCTCCCACATCGAGTTGGGTTAGGGCTTGGTCATGCAGGCTGGACATAAAAAGCTCCTTCAAAACTATGAGTGAATAACGACGCGCCGACCCTGTCGGTCATAGCGTTTAGACATGAGAATCTGAAGAGCCTCGACATAGGTTCGATGCTCGTGAGTGAGTAGGCGTTTCCGAAGACTTGCTTCGGTGTCCCCTGGGAGGACGTCGATCGCCTTTTGGTGGATGATGGGACCCGTATCCATTCCCGCATCCACAAAGTGAACCGTGCAACCGGTCACCTTGACCCCATGGGCGAAGGCTTGTCCCACCCCATCTAGGCCAGGAAAGGACGGAAGCAAGGACGGATGAATATTGACAACCCGATCGGGGAATTGGCTGAGGAAATCCTTGCTCAGAATACGCATGAACCCAGCCAAGATAACCCATTCTACATCAGCCTCTTGAAGGGCTCGGGCATATCTGGGTTCGCAATCGGGAGTGAGGCGGGCGCGGGGACGACCTGGGTCGAGGTAACGCGCAGGGACATTGAACTTGGACCCGAGTTCAAGAACCCCGGCCTTGGGGTTGTCACTGAGGATTAGATTGGCTTGGGCCGCGAGTGTCCCCTCGGCGATTGCTTGTAGAATCGCCTCGCAATTTGAGCCTCGCCCAGAAGCTAATATTCCAACGCTAGGAAGATTCGTGCTCACGACACCCAATGTCCTAAGAGGAAAGCGCAAACACTACCAAACCCGGTCACGCAGGTTAAGTAGAAAACGTGATTCACGGAAAAGAATCTCCGGCTCGTTCACGCATGGTCTCGACAACCATCTTACCCCCGTTTACGGACACCATGACCGCACCAC
>JABDJR010000140.1 GCA_013003415.1 Candidatus Eiseniibacteriota bacterium
TCCGATCCGGATGAGTCACAAAGGCTAACCACGAACGAAAAGGGCAGGGCCACGTTCAAACTGACTCACGAGGGACTAACCATGTTCAGGCTGGTTCACATGGAACCTGCAAAAGACACGGACGGCATTGACTACCAGAGCTACTGGTCGACGCTAATTGTTCCCGTGAGCTAGGTTAATCGCCGATGAACTCGGTTGATTGCCGACGAGCTAGGGGAGCGCTGGAGCGAACCGTTCAGCCTCTTGGTTTCTCGCCATCGGCAAATTCCTCGCGCAAAGGTTTCGCATCCCAGCCCGCATCCATGTCCTCTACGGATCCATGCTCATCGAGCATGACTTTCTCAAGACTCTCAATCCGTTTGCGGGCGGCCGAAACGTAGGCGCTTTCGTCGGTGACTTCCTTCGCGAGCTCGATCAAGGCTTCATCGTCATGCACCCGGAAACGGTTGGCGGCTCGATGGAGTTGATGTGCCCGAAGCCCGAGTCCCTTGAGGATGTGTTGCCCAACTCGAAGTGCGGTGTCCGCATTATGCCGGTAGGTTTTCGCGCCGGTCTTAACGAGTGCGAAGGCATCCTTCCAGCTTCCCGACCGGGCGTAAATCGTCAGGTGCGGGAAGTGCTTCTGAGCGCTTGCAATAATCGCCTGGGCTTCTTCTAAGTTCGCAATGGCGACAAGCAGGACCTTCGCTTCGTCGGCGCCGGCCGCGTGTAGTAGTTCAGGGCGCCGGGCGTCACCGTAGTAGCTTCGGAGACCCATCCTACGCAGGAGTTCAATTCGCTCCGAATCATTCTCCAAGACAACGGGCACCACGCCGTTGTTTCGTAAGAACCGGACCACCGTTCCTCCGAAATCTCCAAAACCGGCCACGATCACCGCACTCTCGTGATCGATGATATCGGCTTCGCGATCCTCAGCTCGTTTGGTTCCGAAACGCGGTTGGAGAACTTTCTCATTAAAGATCATGAGCAACGGTGTGAGGGCCATGGTCAAAGCCACCGCCGCAATGAGAGGAGCGGTTTCATCTTTGGTGAGCACGTTGGACTGGTTGGCGAAGGAGAAGAGCACGAAGGCGAACTCACCCCCCTGGGCCAAGCCGAAAGAGAAGATGAGATTCTGATCCAAGCCAAGTTTGAAGACCTTTCCCAAAATGAAAAGGATGATCAGCTTGATCAGAATCAGCCCCACCACGATCCCGGCGATCATTCCGGGGTTGCCCGCGACTAGGGCAAAGTCGATTGAAGCGCCAACCGCGATAAAAAAGATGCCTAGGAGAATGCCTTTGAAGGGGTCGAGGTCACTTTCCAGCTCATGACGGTACTCGCTGTTGGCCAAAACAACCCCCGCGAGGAAGGTGCCCAAAGCCGGGCTCAAACCCACTTTCGTCATAAGAAGGGCAATGCTAATCACGATGAGCAAGGCGGCTGCGGTGAAGGTTTCGCGCATGCGTGTGCTGGCAACAATGCGGAGCACTGGACGTAACAAAAACTGACCCGCAAGAATGATGGCGAAAACGGTGCCCAAAACCACCAGCGTTTCCGCCCAACCGGGGAGGGCGAGGCTTTCAAGCCAGGTCTCGGGGGTTGCGTGTCCTGCCTCGGCTCCGTGCCCCCCGTCGGAACCATGACCGTCGCCGTGTCCCGTGCCGTGACCCGGTCGAACCACAGCCAGCACGGGGAAGATGGCCAGCATGGGAATCACCGCAATGTCTTGAAAGAGAAGGACAGCGAAGCTGGATTGCCCCGCCTCGCTCTTCATAAGGCCCTTCTCGTTCAGGGTTTGTAGCACGATAGCGGTGGAAGAAAGAGCGAGAGTGAGCCCAATCGCCAAGGAAGATTGCCAGGCTAAGCCAAAGCTTAAGGCAATGCCCATGATGGCGAGGGTGGTGATGGAAACCTGGGCCCCGCCTAAACCCAGAATGGGAGTTCGCATGCGCCAGAGAAGAGAAGGCTGAAGTTCAAGGCCGACAATAAACAGCATCATGACAACACCGAATTCGGCAAAGTGCATGACATCTTGGCCTTCTTCTCCGATCAAGCCAAAGCCGAAGGGACCGATTGCGATTCCGGCAAGCAGATATCCGAGTACGGAACCAAGACCGAGTCGTTTGGCGATGGGAACCGCAATCACGGCAGCCGCGAGATAGAGCAGGGCTTGGCGGAAAAACTCTTCTCCGTGCATTAGGCTTCCACCCGGATGACGCGGTTTAGGTCTTGGTTGACGAAGGGGAGGTCGTTGGCCTCGGCGGCGATGAAATCTACCGAGCCGGCCGTCATTGCCTTTAGATAAGACTGGTAGTCGGCGGCATGCTTCTCAATGCCCTCTTTGTCGATCCCGTGGGTTCCGTGAACCACAAAGGGTGCGAGGTAGCGCACGCCGCAAAGCTTGAAGGTTTGTTCGATGGGGGCAAGCAGACGACGAACTTCGTATCGCCCCATGCCTCCCGGGCGATAGGCCTCCTCGCTGCCACCAGCGGTTACCACCGAAGAAGCGATCTTGCCGTGGAGGGCCGTTCCTTCACGACCATAGGCCCAGCCATGTTCCAGAACTAGGTCTTGCCACTCTTTTAACAAGGCCGGAGTGGAGTACCAATAAAAGGGATGCTGAAGTAAGAAAACATCGTGCTCAAGGAGCAAGGCTTGTTCGCGTTGAACATTGATGTTGAAGTCGGGGTATTCCTCATAGAGGTCGTGAAAGGTCACCCCTTCGATGTCTAAGATACCGCGAATGAGTTTCCTGTTGGTGCGGGATCGCTGGAGCATGGGGTGGGCAAATAGAATAAGGACGCGGTGTTCAGCCATGGAGGGATGTTTATGGACGGGGGCAGCAAAGTCAAGCCAGGGACGACGCCTGACCGCAAGAGCAGCTAAACAAAATCTAAGAAGATTGAGTCTCTTGTAAAGCTTCGCTCAGGCTCTTCTTCTCTTCGTCGGAGAGTTCGCTAAAGTGACACGCTCGATCCAAGATGTCGGCGGTTTCAAAGTACTCGGAGGCGCACTTCGCATGGATATAACCAGAGGGTTCGAACCTGGCCTCGGCAAAGAACACAAGAGACAGGCGCCAGCTTTCTTTGGGGATCATCTCCTTGCAGGAACGGCATCGAGCCCGTGCGGTAGGGGCGAGGCTCGCGCCGTCTAGGCGGGGAAGCCGCCGATGGGCGATGCCAAACTCGGCGATTTGACGGTGCTGTGTTTTCGTCGCGTCATCGAGCGGACAATCGTCGTAGTCTAGAGCAACCAAGTACGGTTCGGGTCTTTTGTGTGCCGCACAGAGAGGGTGAAACCAGAGCGTGGCTGCCCCATCTCCATAGGGGTTCTCATAGCTTTCCCCGAAGCGCAGCACGTCCTTGGCAATGTTCTTCCCGCAACCGCGGCACTTGGCGCGCCCGGATTTCGCCAACTCAAAGACGTGGGTGAATTCAGGTTGTTCTTCAGGCATGGCACCTCCAAATCTGGCCCCTAAAATAACACAGCCGAAATGTGTTCGTTTGCTACGATGCATGCGTTACCTGGGTAACACTCAAAAAGGAGTTGAACCATGAAACGGCTATGCGTCCCTGTTTTAGCCCTGTTTGCACTCTTCTCTGCCCCGTCTGCGTTCGCCATCGGCTCTAGTGGAGTTGCGGTGGTGGATGATTTTGAAGTTCACGAATTCGCCCTCGGCCCGAGTTCCCCTGACACCGACATTTTGCTTCAGGCCATTGCTCCTCCTTATGCCGGCCATGTGATTGGACCCACCCGAAAGATCACCGTGTATCACAGTGTCTTGGCCGCGCCCGGTGCCTGGCCAAAAGCGGTCTTGCAAACAGGCTATTCGGTCAACGACCGGGCCTATCTCGATATTTGGGAAGACACCTCGGTGACCTTTGAGTATCAGTTTCCCACGCCTTTAGATTTTACCGGCTGCGGGTTTCTCACGACCTTGAACATTGAAATCCCGGAAGCTGCGGCCGGAAACAATCAGGTGGACATGACCATCACTTTCACCGACAGCGCCAACGACTACCATGTAGATACGCAAACCATTGCGGACGGTGTTCCGGCCCTCGCCATCAGTCTGTCGCAGTTCACCGACGTCGATATGAGCAAGATCACCAACTTCAGCGTTCGTTTTCATCAGGGAATTAGTGAGCATGCACGCGGGCAACGTTGGTTAGGCGACATGCGTCTCACTGGAACGGGTTCTATTCGAACCGAGTTCATCGAGCGCGTCATCACGGCCCAAGTGCCTCCGCTTCCAGGGCCCCCGGTTGAATTCGAGGTTTGGGATGTTTTTGGGATGCAACTGTATGACGCAGGCATTGGAATCGTGCAGGCCATCTCCAACGGGATGAATCCGCAAATGTCCATGGAGTGGAGCTACGACTTCATGGAAGAAGGACAGATTTGCTTCATGGATTTGAAATGGGACGACGCGGCTCCGTTCTCCACTACAAACATGGCCTTCAGCATGCAGGTAGGTGGGGATTACGGATTCTTCCCCGAGTTGTATCCACCAGATCCAGTTCACGGAGACAAAGGAATTCTCTTGGCCTTTCCCGTGGGGCTACGAGATTCGCCGGGTGGCAATCTTGTTGGTAAGTCGACGGTGTGGCTCACCATGGATGTGGTGGAAGGTCAGGGTGTTGAACTACAGAACGTGAGCCTGTCCTCGAACCCCATGGCGTCGGGTTGCGTGACTGAATTCTCGGTTGGTGTTGATCTAGTTGAGACGGGTGGGGGCGTGGATACGCAGCTTCCCATCATGAATTTCTCCTGGTGGAGCGACTGGAACACGAGCGTCCTTAGTGCTGGACCAACAGAAACTGCCTCACGAGCAAGTCTGTTGACGGCCATGCCTTCGGTCATGCGTTCAGGCACCATGTTTCAGACCGCCGAGCCCTTTAGTGTTTCCGGAGAGCTTACGATTCACGATGTGCAAGGGCGTCGTGTGCGCACGCTCAACTTCCAGCCTGGTGACCGCGGGGTTCACTGGGACGGTCGGGATGGAAACGGGACCAGCGTTCCTGCAGGCCTCTACTTTGCGAAGGTTGAGGGACAAAGCTCCTCGACAACACGCGTGGTCAAACTGCGCTAGGGGTGTAAGAGACTATTTAGATCGTGGCTTTAGCTGCTCGATTCGCAACAGAATCGACTCGTGAGACACGAGGAGGGACTCCATAAGTTCCTCCTCGGTCTTTGTGGAGGGTTTGGTTGCGGTGGGGCCTGCAAGCATCGGCCAGAGAGACTCCCGAACTGAAGTGGGAAGAATGCTCTCCAAATACTCCAAAGCAGTCGCTCGCATGATCGGATCATCGGTGTGAAGCCCGTCGTAGGCAATGCGCAGATACCTCTTGGGATACGTTAGCGACAATAGATGAAAGACGTGTTCCAAGCTTCTTTCGGTTCGGTTGTTTAAGGCTTCGCGATAGAAGATCGTCTTTTCCGACGCTTCAATATCATCCAGAAGCTGGCGTTTTCGCCACATGCGCTGGTCGACCTCTGATTCTCGGGTGATGGTCTCCAAAACGATGGCTTTGTCGATCTTAAGTTTTGGGTAGCGGTTGTGTATTTTCGCCAAAGCCAGCGCACTTCGATAGCGAACTTCAAAACGTTTGTCGTCAAAGACCTTCAAGAGGGCGTCCACAATGTTCTGGGTTGATCCGGCCGCCAAAACCGCCGGCAAGCGGCGCCGAATGGCAAAGTCGGTTTCAGGATTCAGCAGAGCTTGAATGAACGCCTCTTCATGATCCTCGACCACCCCTTGCAAAGCTTTGGTGACCGCGGCCGAGACAGGATTCCAGGCCAAGAGCCGTAAGGCGATAGGAACAAGGTCCTGGTCAAGAGAGTCGGAGCTTTCTAAGGCCTGAATGACTCGCTTGGGTTGGCCCGACTCCAACTCAGATTGAAGCGTGCTTGTTGCTTCTTGTTTCGGCTGAAAGATTTGTGTTTCTGGACCAGCGGACGGGGTGAAGCTCTCGGATGTTTCTAAGTTGAAGCTTGTTCCGGAAGAACCCATGGCGGCATATCTGGCCAGATTGGGCTCTAGGCTCGTGAGCTGCGACAAGAAGGCGGTTTGAGTAGCGCGTTTCTCATCCTCAAGCGTTTTGAAGGCGGGGAGTCTCTGCTTCAAAGTTTTCTTTAGCGCTCCCACGTAACCGCGATGCAGGGTGCTCATTCGCCAGATGGTGATGCCGCCCAGGATCACGGCCAGCATCAGAAGATAGGGCACACCGGCCGAAACGCCGACTAGGAACACCGCGGCCTGGATCACCAAGCCCCCAACAAAGTCCCCCAGCCGATCAAACCCCACATCAATGATGGTTTTGGTGGCGCGCTTATCGTTGGGGTTGAGCGGATTGAAGAACACTTCATAGCTGGAGCGAAAGAAGGAGTTTCTCATCACCGTCTCGAAACCACGGGCAAGGGCGAGAACCAGAAGACTCGGGAGGAGGAGTGAGACAAGAGATCCCAGAGCAACCACAGCCGGAAGTCCAATCACATTGCGTGTCAGATCGCGTGGGGTCTTCAAGAGTTTGGGAACGACAGCGGCTTGGACAACGAAAGTAGCAAGCGAAGCGATGGTGTAAAAGCTGGCGAAGAATCGAAGGAGAGTTCGGGAATCGGTGTGGGTTTCGGTGGCGTGCATTTTGAAAGCGAAGTCGAGTAGGGCGGCGGAGAGTGTTCCCAGAAACACAATGACGGCAAGGTTCTGAAGATAGGGTGAGCGGCGAAGAATTTTAAAACCCGAGCCACTCGGGTTTGAATCCTCATGGGCTTCACTATGGGATTCCCGTTGCCGGGAAACGACCCCAATGGCTAGCAAGGCGCAAAGGAGGTGTAACCCTGCGAGGATCGGGAGCATGGTCCCGGCCGAGAACAGTGCCCCGACGCGCTCCGCAAGAAGCCCTCCGGCCAGGCCACCCAGCGTTCCCCCGCTTGCGATTTGCCCAACCTGTTTGCGGGCGGTTCTCGGATCAAAACACTCGCTGAGCAGGGACCAAAACCAAGAAACTAGAATCGCCCCGAACACGGCAACCTGGAGGTAAAGACAAACTGCGGCGACTTGGGGCGAGGCTCCGTTGACCAAAGCGATAGCAAGAAGCAGAAGCGAGCTAAAGGCGAATGAGCCGGGAACGAGGCGGCGG
Source organism: Candidatus Eiseniibacteriota bacterium (assembly GCA_013003415.1). GTDB lineage: Bacteria > Eisenbacteria > RBG-16-71-46 > JABDJR01 > JABDJR01 > JABDJR01. The sequence goes on from JABDJR010000140.1 coordinate 7,125, forward strand.
GGTCCGTGGCTTCGCAGAATGCGACTTGCCAACAGTACGCCTAGAAGGGAGAGAACTGAGGAGATGACCACCATCCGAGGTAGCGTCTCAATGGGAAAGTGGGTGAGGAAAAGCGCGTCCCGAACCGCCTTGCCCGCAATTTGATTGGCGATCATGGCAAAGGAGCACAGGGTTGCCGACCAGACGATGATTCGAAGGTCTCTTCCGTGGGGGGTCACTCTTGGCTTACATCCATAACCACTGTCTCTTGAGATGGTTTTGTCGGGGAGGTGAATTCGGTCAGGTGGAGTTTCCACCAGGAGGTGGCGTGTTCTGCAGTCCACTCTCCTGTCTCTTGCTGCGCCTTTTCAATCCGCTGGCCAAGTTCCATCACAGACTGAGGGCGATCATCGGGGGACTTGGCTAGGCAATCCATGATCAGGGACTCCACCGATTCCGGAATCTCCAGTTCGCTAACCTTGCTAAGGGGGCGAGGCTTCTCGCTAACGTGCTTGAGCATCATGGCAACAGCGGAATCGGCGGTGAAAACCAACTCTCCGGTCAGAAGCCAATACCCGACACAACCAAGGGCGTAGATGTCGGCCCTGCCATCGATCTCTGCCTTTTCTAAGGCCATTTCGGGGGCCATGAACGCGGGGGTTCCGCTTGCGACTCCCTGACGGGTTAGTTGGTCGTTTCCCTTCTCTGAACGTCCGGACTCTTTGACCAGCCCAAAATCCAAAATCTTAATGAAGTCGTAGTTGGTACCTTTTCGACAGGTGAACAAGTTTCCCGGCTTGATGTCTCGATGCACCATGCCATGCATGTGAGCGTCGGCTAAGGAGTCGCAAGCCTGACGTAGAAAGTGAAGTGCTCGCGCGGGGGGAACCGGCCCGGTGCGTTCGATGAGGGACCGGAGATCCAAACCGTGGAGGAGCTCCATCACATAGTAAAACGTGCCGTCTTCTTTGATTCCAAAGTCATAGAGTTGCACAGTGTGGGGGGAGGTGAGAGCAGCCGTGGCTTGGGCCTCTCGTTCAAAGCGCTTAAGGACGGTGCTGGGGTGTTCTCCGTTTGGGCTGGCGACCCCTTGCTCGCGAATCAACTTTACGGCTGCGGGTCGAGCCAGCAGTTTGTGACTGGCTCTCCAAACCTCACCCATGCCTCCTTGTCCCAGTTTTTCTTCCAGTTGGTAGCTTCCCAGTCTGCGAGCATCGGAGGCATCTTTCGCAAGATGAAAGACGCGGGCGGCAATGACGTAGGCGATGCCAATGCAAATCCAAATCGGAACTAGGATGGTGGCCGAAATCTGCCAGAAGAACGACCAACCGGCTGCGTTGAGATCCGTCGGGAAACTGAGAGCCTCTTCCATGTGCGGAGGAAACCCGTAGGCAAGAATCGACAGAATCCCAATCAAGGGAATGCAGATAGATCCAATGAATGCGGAACGAAAAAGCATGCGCGGGGGGAGCGTGACGGTGGCAGCAAAGGAAATGATCCAAACCCCCACCCAGTGAACGCCATCGAAGCTGGGATCGAAGGCATGGAACTGCCACTTCCATGCTCCGAAAGCAATACCCAGGCAGCTCAGGATCAGAAAGAGCTGGGCAATAAGCGTGAACGAGGCGACGGGAAGATGACGTTGCCGCGCTTTCCACCCCACAAAGAGACCGAGGCCAATGCCGAAGATAGAGCCAAAGATGTACTCTGCTTCTGGCATTGCGAAACGCTCGTCGCGGATCTTTGAGCTGGTTAACCAACCCGACCAAAAAGCGACAAAGTAGACGGCGGCGTAAACGTAAGCGGCCGCGGCGAGGTTGCGATAGGTTTGGGATCGAGCTTGTGAATCTAGAGCAGAAAAGCCTGAACTGCTGTTGAGTGGTGTCGTATCCGAAATTGAAGCAGGATTTGCTTGTTCAGACATTGCGCCGACCTGCAGAGAGAGTCTGCCTGTGATGTTCCCCGGGTTTCGTTGTAGGAGCGGGGATTTCAGCGTTGTTTCCACCACCCTACAATGCTAGAAATGGACTATATCAGGAATTGTCACGACGTTAATGGTGACGATGGAATTGGGAGGCCCCATGAAGAACTTTTCCCGAACATTCTTCTTAGCTGCGCTGCTTTCTGGGGTCTTCGCCTTTTTAGGCATTGCCCAAGAAACGAAGCTGATCGAATTCGAGATCAAAGATCAGTTTCACAATGAACCCAAGGCGGCTAACATCCTCGTCTTCGATCAGCGAGGAGAGCTAGCGCACCGCACTCATGGTCGCGAAGTCGAGCCCGACATTCTTGAAGCGATCGTGAGATCCGTCCAGGTGTTGCTGGACGAGTGGTAGCTTTGCTTGGTGGCGCCTCTTGGCAGCCATCAACCCGGATTAGGGCAAGACCTGAATTTTTCTCGAATGGGTTCCCTGCTCATCCGTAATTCGAAGGAAGTAGACGCCGGCGGCAACCCTCTTGCTCGAAGTGTCCTTAAGGTCCCAGCGCATCATTCCGTTCGTTTGGGAGTTGAGCGACGTGATGACTCTTCCCTTGGCATCAAAGACAGCAGCCACGAAGTTTTTCGGTGCCGGGGTCTCCCATAAAACCTGGGTGAACTGCCTAGCCGGATTGGGCCACAGTTTGAACGGATGGGGATTGGGGCGATTTTCAGGAACCGACACAGTTTCGTCTTTTGCAACCCTTAGAACATCGCCAGTTTCGAAGTCCGCAATATAGAGTGCATGATCCGGCCCCACCGCAACGTCTAAGGGTCGTCCCAAATCCGTCACAAAAGGAATGGGCGGGTCAGCGAACCATTGTCCGTTTTGTTCGTAGACCGAAACTCTTGAGACCTGATGGCCAAAGTCGCTGTTGCAGCCCCCAGCGGGAACCGTTTGACCAAACTCGGCGACAAAAAGATCGCCTGGGCCGAACCCTTCAAAGGAATCACCAAACGCCATGCCGTCGGCAGAACTGTGAGGATCGAAAAGAGAGATGGGGTAGGCAACGGTGCTGTCGCATCCGCCGAAGTCGCAGTCGCCAACACCGCAGGGTGGGGGATTGCAAACGCTACTCACGTCGGCACAGTCCCCAAAGCCAAAGCAATTGGGGAATCCATAGTTGGCGCCTTGTTGAATCCAATTGAGTTCATCGGGGGCCTCGAAGCACATGGTCGACTCCGGGCTCGGGCCATTATCGGTCACAAACAGTTCGCCGTTGCTGTTAAAGGCGAGACCATAAGCAACCCGCACTCCCGAAGCGAAGACTTCAATGGAATTGCCTTGGGTCGTGCATCTCAGGATGGTTCCTGCCCAGGGGTGACCTTGAGGTCCGAGGTTGTCGGTACCGGCAGCGCCGACGTACAGAAGATTGTCAGGACCGATTGCGATGCCGTAATTACGGCCAGCGGTTGGCGGCATGGTAAGGATGGAGTCGACGACATCGGCGATGTAGTCTCCGTTGGTGTCCGTGTAAGCATTGATTTGTTTGGAGAAGGAAACGAACAAGCGCCCCTGATGAAACGCGAGTCCTGTGGGATTCAGCATCCCGGCGGCAAAGGTGATGGACGTATCAGCGATGCCATCGTGGTTGAGGTCGCGAATCGCGATCACCGTAGAATCGAGTTGTCCGACATAGAGGGTGCTGTCGGGTCCAAAGGCCAGGGAGGCGGGGGTGGCCGAGCCGTTGAAGAACGTCTGGAGGTTGTATCCAGGTTCCAAAACGGTCGCTCTTGTTGTCGTGATGTTGAGGCTCAAGCAGGAAAATAGAAGAAGTCCGCGAAGCCTTACCCAAAGTTGCATGACATAAGTGTATCACTGCAATTCGGGGTTCTCGGGCGCATCTGGGGGATTGGTTGAACCCGGTTCCCTCATATGCTAACCTCTTCCGCCCCTTGAGAGGCGCCATACCCAAGTGGCTAAGGGGACGGTCTGCAAAACCGTTATTCGGCGGTTCGAATCCGCCTGGCGCCTCCATTTTCCTCTTAGGCAACTTCAGAAGTGGCGGGTCCCCCGCCCCGAAGGACCCACCCGCTCAGGCATGATTTCCGCTCACCGGAAGCTCGGTTCCACCGTCGCTCCAGATTCTGGTCAGCCGTTTCGGCCAGATTCAACCCTCGCAAACTCCCGAAATCGCGCGCTCTCTCACAAGCTTTGCGTGGCCTC
>JABDJR010000145.1 GCA_013003415.1 Candidatus Eiseniibacteriota bacterium
ATATGGAACAACTTGCCGAATGTGCATGTCATGAGGAAATCATGCTCGTTCGGCCGAGTCAAGGATGCTCTCTCATTCGTCTTTCGCGAGTACGCTAAGACGTTGAGAGGAAACACTTAACGCATAAAAAAACACACTCGCCCGGGGAGAAGCGAGTGTGTTCCTGGACTTGCGCTCGAGAGCGCAAGTCTCCAAGTTGGGAGCGGGCTGAGCCTAGAACTTAAAGTTCAAACCTCCCGAAAAGTAGGTTGAGTCATAATCCAAATCTTCTAGATCCTCACCCAGCTCATCATTAAGTGCACGATCGGTGTTCATAAAAACGGCTCGGACTTCACCGAAGGCGGAAACTGCAGGACTCAGCGCCACTGCCGTGCCCAGACCCGCGTGCCATCCAAAAGTATCCGTCCATTCGTCTTCAAAACCCAAGAGTTCCAAAGATTCTGAATAGTCGTACTTCAGGAAGTACCATCCAGCACCCACAGCGGCGAAGGGAGCTATCTTCCCGGAAGGCAAGTAAAACCTCCCTTCAACCGCCACAGGCACACTGCGCACATCAAACTGACTTTCATTGGAACCGTTTAGCAAAACATCGACCGAACGCACATTGCGAAAATCAACAGAACCGCGAAGGCCTAGCCAAGTTGTAGGCATGAGTTCCAAGTGTCCCCCAACAAGACCGTTGCCATCCTCGGCCCCGCTATCTTGGGAATAGCCAACATGCAGACCGACGTTGCTACCCAGGGGCGACATGGTCTGCGCATGGGCGGAGTTGATTAGTCCGTCAATCGCAACGGAAAGAGCTAAGGTCGTTAGCACGATTACCGTCGCGGCAATGACTAGATCCGTAACAAACCGGCTTCTCATGAAGCCTTCCTTCCTGCCGTGGCCGAGGGACCAGGCATCCAAATGCCGGGCTGAACGCCGTAGTAGCTATGGACATTCATGTGCCAGCGGTGGTCCCTGAAGTCCGGCCAGTCGTCCTTGTCAAAGCCGGGGGCTTTTTCCAGAAGCTCCTTCGAGACATCCAGCCGCAGGACTTCCTCGTCAGTGTCAATCTCAAGTCTCCGCCACGGAACGGCAAAGAGTTTTGCTCCCATCCCCAACACGCCTCCGAAGGACAAGACGGCGTAAGCGATGGAACCGCTGGAACACTCGAGCATGATCTCCTCGATCTTGCCCAGATCCTCCCCGTCCTTGTTAATGACTTTTGTTCCCTTGAGGGAGTCTGCGGATAACAGTTTGTGAGTTTTTTCTTTCAACATGGGCATAAATCCTTTCTGTTCAATCATCGAATAAAATTGTTTGCGTGGCAGAACTAAAGGCCAGGGTCTATTGATTAGCGACCCGAGTCGGCATGAACGTCGAGTTCCGCTACCACTAAACTGAGCGCCTCGGGGGCCATTACCTTGCCGGTCAAAACATGCTCGGCGTTGAAGCCCTTTCCATAGACATCTTCATTCGCACCATGGTCGAGACTCAAGACAGCGCCTTCAAGGGAGGCACCAGCGAACAGTCCTTCACTCCGCGAGTACGATAAGATTGGGGAGTCCACGGTTAGGTTTGTAGCGAGGCTCGCTTTACGCCCGATGGGGCCAACCGCGACGCCAATTTCTCCACCTAGCTCAAGGTTGTCTTCGAGCAGCCCCTCGAGACCATCCTTGCTCGTAAAGATAAGAACGAGATCGGTGGACTTTACCCCGGCCTGAAAACCGTAACTGGCTCCTCCAATACCGACGAATACTGGGGAACTCCATTCGCCATTGTCCAAGCGCTGGGAGACGATACCTTTACCGTATCGTCCGCCGACTAGAAGTGCGCCTTTGACAACATTAGGAATGATGGCAATACCTTCTGCCTTTTCGAGCAGATACTCAGGTATGTTGCTGTCTTCCGATTGCGTCATGGTATGAAGGACTTCAGCCGCTTTTTGCGTCCGCTCAACTTCATCTGAGATCTCTGACTTACCGTCAGCTAGCACGGTTCCTGGAACCATGGCCAAAGTGATCGCGCCCGTGAAGGCGTTCCTGAACCAGCTTTTTTTCAACTGCATAATAATTTCCTCCTAAATTTTGAAATAATGTACTTATCGCTACACCGTCGGTGCTTGACCGCGGATCGCTTTTGAGAGGCCACTGACAACGAGCAGCACCAGAAATACAACAAACAGAATCTTCGCTACCGTACCTGCCAGGCCTGCCAGGCCCCAAAACCCCAGGGCCCCAAAAACCAAAGCTAGAATGAAGAACAAGAGGGCATAACCCAGCATAGATAAACTCCTAACCTACCCACTGAGGGGAAAATTCGTCCAAGCGGCGCTCCGCCTCTTCCTTCTTCCAGCCGTACTTCTCTTGGAGTTTTCCGACCAGCTTCAGACGTTCGCCGCGAATTTCATCGATATCGTCATCCGTGAGCTTGTTCCAACGAGCCTTTATCTCACCTCTTAACTGCGTCCACTTCCCTTTTAGTTCATGGCTTTCCATGGTTTCTCCTTTCACCGTCTGAACTCGAACTCTTTATTGTGTGAATTGAAAGGTTGAGGCCTTTTCTACAAAAATGATTGTTTTGAAATAATGGCTTGTAAGTGCCTCAACCTCCCAACCACTGTTATATTTGTACTCCGTTTCGGATTAGCACTCCCTTAAAAGCACATTAAAATTTTTTAATCCTCGGGGCCCTCCCAGAAAACGCATCCGCTTAGCTAAAATAGCCCAACCCTCAGGCAAAGGAGGCGACTTGCGTATACTCATCGTTGAAGACAATCCCAAAATGGGAGAAGCCATACGTAAGGGACTAGCCGCCGCCGGTTACGTTCCAGAACTTCTAACGACGGCCGCGGAAGGCGAGTCGAAGGCCCTGCAAGAATCTTTCGATCTGATCTTGCTTGATGTCATGCTCCCCGATGGCAACGGTGTCGAGATCTGCCGCAACCTCAGGGGGAAAGGCTTGTCGGTTCCTATCCTCATGCTCACCGCATTGTCCGGGACGAAAGACAAGGTCACTGGGCTGGATAGCGGAGCCGACGACTACATCACTAAACCCTTCACCTTCGATGAGCTCCTGGCTCGGATTCGTGCCCTTCTTCGGCGTGGCCGGGTGCAAGATTCGCAAAAGTTAACCTGCGATGACCTGGTGCTCGATGTCAACAAACGCCAAGCCCTGCGCGGCGACAAACAAATCGATCTTTCGACAAAAGAATTCATGCTTCTTGAGTACTTCTTGAACCATCAGAATCGGGTCATTAGCAAACAAGATCTGGCAAAAAATGTTTGGGATCTAAAGTTCGAACCCACGAGCAATGTGATCGAGGTTTATATCTCAACTCTCCGAAAGAAGATCGACCAAGGTTTTAAACCCCTGATTCACACCGTGGTTGGCGCGGGCTACCGGTTTGGAACCCATGATTGAGAAGCTGAAGAGCATGTGGAGAAACCCGGCTAGCCTCCGGCGGCGATTGACCGCAACCTACGCCACCGTTTTTCTCGTCTTTCAGCTCGGCGCCTTAGCTATCGCCTGGGTTCTCCTTCAAGATACAACGACCCAGCGCATGGACGACCGACTCTTGTCGCTAGCCCAGAACCTCTCCCAAATGGTCAAATACGCTGGGGGCGAGAGCATCTCGACGGCTGACCTCCCCAGATTTCAACCTCTAGACCGGCGCTTCAGCCTCATTTCACTCCGGGACTCCACGGGTACTGTGCTTGCAGCTCGTTACGGGGCCACGCTTGAGCACCTGCCTCCGGTCGATCTGAATCAGGAGATTTATTTCCAGCCCGTTTCCTCAGACTATTCAAGAGAATTGTTCGGTCGCGAAAACACAGGTCGGCTCCTCACCTATCGCTTTGCTATGCCTCAAGGGCAGACAATCTTCATGGATCTTGTCGAGGTTCATCAGGGGCAGGCACAGCAACGAAGACAGTTCATCTTTATTCTGTTGGCAGGAGTCTTGGGAGGCTTGGTGGCAGCCTTATTCTCCGGCTGGACCCTTTCAGGAATGGCCATCACGCCACTTGAACAAATCACCGCGGCCGCAAAAGGTGTCCATCCAAGCAACCCTGGAACCCGTTTTAACCTCCCGGAGACGGGCGAAGAGGTCAAACGTTTACAATCTGAGCTTAACGAAGCTTTGGGAAGGCTAGAAAACGCGGTCTTAGTTCAGGAACGATTTATCGGGAATGTCGCTCATGAGCTGAAGACTCCAATCGCCGTGATGCTTACGGAGAGTGAACTGATCGACCCTTCTACCGATAGCACCGAAGAGCTTCAGCAGTATCGGAAAAGTGTGACAACAGAGATGAAGCGCTTGGGAAGCATGGTCGAGGGCATGCTGACTTTGGCCAGATCGGATCAGGCCGAAATTTTTGCTCGCCAAACCGAAGTACCATTGAATGACATCGCTCTGGATAGTGTTGTGCGACTCACGATCGAGGCCGAACCCAAAAGCATCACTCTTTTACCAACCCTCGATGAGTCGGGCAACGCCACAGTTCAAGGCGATCCCGATCTCATTGCAACCTTGCTGGACAACTTGATTCGAAATGCGATTCGACACTCCCCCGATGGAGGAACCGTTGGAGTTACCGTGTCGTCGGGAGCCGACCAAGCCTTCCTTTCGGTTTGGGACGAGGGACCGGGGATTCCCGAACAGTATCTAGATCAAATCACAGAACCGTTTTTTCAAGTCCCCGATCAGCCGGGGATCGACCGGAGAGCCCACTGGGGGTTGGGGCTTGCGATTGTGAAGACGGTGGCTTCGGCCCACGGGGGGAAACTCTCGGTGCGAAACCGGGAAGATAGGGGTTGTGTGTTTACGGTGGCTCTCCCCAACACCATGACTGGGCAGTTAGAAGGCGGTCCGGAACCCTCGCTCCAAAGCTAAGCCTGCGCCAGCATGTCCTCGATCGATTGTTCAAGACCGATCGTCGGCTGCCATCCCAAAGCCTCATGAATCGCAGTGAAAGACCCTGCTTGCTCCCGCACCTCGACCGGGCGAACTTTGTCTGGATCGACAACCACTTCCGCCTTCGCTCCAACCTTCTCCAGGATCACATCTAAGATCTCTCGAATCGAGCGTGCTTCACCACTCGCTACATTGAAGATCGAACCATCCGTATGAGGGTTTTGCATCACTCTGTGATAGGCATCGACAACATCGCGAACATCGATGAAGTCTCGCAAGGGATCGAGGTTTCCCACCGGAAGCGTGCCATCCTTGGCATCTTTAACCGCCCGCGCACGGGCGATGAAGTCGGTTGCCACAAACCCTTCCGGCAGGCCAGGCCCAATGAGGTTGAAGGGCCGGATCACGGTGCAGGGAACTAATCCCCTTCGGTGATAGCTTAGAGCTAGGGCTTCGGCCCCCGCCTTACTCACTCCGTATGGCGAAACGGGCCTCAGAGGCGTCGACTCCACCACCGGCGTTTCACAGGGCTTGGTCAATCCGTAAACCGCAGCCGAAGACACGACCAAAACGCGGGGGGAAAACTCCAGGCCCCGGGCGGCTTCGAAGACATTCCAAGTGCCATCGAGATTCACCCTGAGGCAAGTGGCTTCATCGCCTCTGGGCACCGCCGCCAAGTGAAAGACAAACTCCGGATTGAAACTCTCCATGGCTGTGCGAACATCATCCAGCGAGGTGATATCGACAGTTTGGTAAAGCGTCTTAGGGACGGAGGGACCCTCAATGTCCCAAGCCGCGATTGAGGTTACCGAATCGTCGCGTTGGAGAATTGCCAACAAATGGGCTGCCGTGAACCCGCGCGCTCCCGTCACTAAGACACGCATGTTAGTCGCCTAAGAAATCAGAGCGGTTGTCTTCGAAGGTTTCCATGGCGGTCTTGTAATCGTCCTCGCGACCGATATCTAGCCACAGGCAATCTTGCTCGTAGGTGCAGACCTTTTTGCCGTCTTCCTTGAGACGCACCAACAGATCGGGCATCCCCAGGGCCTCATCGTCTTTGATGTAATTCAAAGC
>JABDJR010000170.1 GCA_013003415.1 Candidatus Eiseniibacteriota bacterium
AGCCCTCCCCGGCGGCGGGTTGATGATCTATCACGTCGACGACCGCGTTTCTTCCAATAACAACCCCGACCGCTACCGGGTCGCAGTTGAACAGGCGGACGGTCTTTTCCAGCTTGAGAATCGGTTCTCATCCGCGTCCCCGGGTGATGAGGGCGATCCCTTTAAAGAAGGTCAGCGTTTCGGGCGCACTACAAACCCTTCCAGTCTCAGCAATACGGGTGAAGACTCCTTTGTGTCGGTGTTCAATATCCAGGGTCCGGACGCCACGGGAACCATGTCCGCAAACCTGCGCGTCGAACCAAATGCGATTGTTGATATTCAGGGCGTGAACTTGGTTGAGTTGGAGGGCAATGGCAACAACCTCCTCGAGGCCGGAGAATTGGTTGGCGTCGAGCCCATTCTTTCTGTGTCTCGCGAACCCGCCTTCGACCTCAAACTCCGCCTCACCAGTCTCGACGAACTCGGCGAAGTACTCGATCCTGTCCTCGATGTGGGAACGGTTCCCGTCAATCAAACGGTGACCGCATCGGCCATGGCGGTTCGTATCAGCCAAGATATTCCGTCAGATCCCTATGGTTTGAGGCTAAATCTAGATGTGGATTGGCGGGACGATATGGGGCGAGAGGTCACCGTCGAACTGGGAATTGGTACCGCGGTGGGTCGAACCGACGATTTTGAGACCGTCGACCACGGATGGGTGCACCAGCGCACGCGAACAACGTCGGTTGATCAGTGGTTCTATGGGCCAGGGGTCGGAACCGATGGTAGCGCTGGCTTTAAAGTTGGCGGCGTACTGTTTGGTTTTGCGCGAGGGATTGACGCCTACCTAGAGTCACCTCCGATTCTTCTTCCCCCGCATGCAGAACTCGTCTACGACCAGATTCTCGACGTGATTTACAACGACAGCAGCAAAGTCGACGCCGGCGGGATCATTGAACTGTCGATTAACGGAGGAGACTGGACCCAGGCCACTCCTGAGGGGGACTACCCCGCTCGATACTTTGGGTCCAACACGGAGTGGGATGGACGCCGAGTCTTTGCGGGCTCCGTGAACCCTTTGGAGTTCGAAACGATCCGTTTCGACTTGTCTCAGTTTGCCGGATCGGTGCGAGTGCGGTTCCGATTCTTTTCCGACTCTCCTTCGTTTATCGGAGGAGGGTGGCGCATCGACAACGTCATCGTGCGAAGTGGTATGACCCCAGTACGAGTTCTTGAAAAAGAAGCCGTGCTTAGGGGGCAAGATGTGGCCCTGAGTTGGAAGCTTGCCGCGCCCCTTCCGGCTGCCATTCGTGTGGTACGCCAGGGAGCCGAAACCGTGCCGGTTACGGATTGGCAAGCGGCCAGCGCAAGCGGTTTCGCCCTCGATGTTGGTGCAGCGACCGAGCTTCCCGCCGAGTATTGGCTAGAAGGTCGAGAACGAAACGGTGAGTTAAGTCGCTGGGGGCCGTGGACGGTCGAGCGATCTCAGTTCCAAACCCAGAACCTAATGCGCTTACTTCGTAATCCTTCTCGACTGGGAAGTCTGGTGCAGTTTGATCGGCCCTTAGAGCAGGAACAACAAGTTCAGGTGTTTGATATTCGTGGGCGGTTGGTGCGTCAAGAAGCACTGTCGATGGGGGCATCTTCTTGGGAGTGGGACGGTAGAACATCAACCGGCAACCAGGTGCGCCCGGGAATCTACTTCCTTCGGGTGGTGAGTTGGGATCTAGCTCCGTTGCGGATCGTGAGGTTGCCATAATGCGCACTCAGCTTTTTTTAGTTCTATTGCTTTGCAGTCTTGTCGTTTCCTCGAGTCCGGCCGCGGTTTGGGACAGCGCCATCGAACCTATTCCCTCAACCGAGCCGGTCTTTACCCTGGGCGATCAAGGTCGACCGGCGGTTGCCGACAGCAAAAGTCGCGTTCATACCGTGTACCATCATCACCTTGGCGACGATGTGTTTGAGATTGGATACAACATTCGTCAAGAAGACGGAATTTGGGGAATGGTTGAAATCATTTCCGGAACGACGAATGCCCTTGCCGCGAGTATTGCGGTTGACGCCGAGGATGGCATTCACGTCGTTTGGGAAGACATAGAAACCAGCCAAATCAACATCCAGTATCGATACCGAAGCCCGGAAGGCGTATGGCAAGGCATCGAGAAGTTGACTCAGGGAAAACGCCTATCCTCATCACCCGATATCGCTGTCGATAGTTTCGGACGCGTTCATGTTGCTTGGATTGATGCTGCGGTGGGGGCTCCGAAAGTGTTTTACACGCGACGAGACAGCCGGGAGTCTGCGTGGCGCGAGCCAGAGATATTGAGTCTCGACGGAAACAATCCTGAGCCTCCAACCATGGCCACCGATGGATTGGGTTACGTCCACATCGCCTGGAGTGATCGAGTCGGTGACCCGGATGCTCTCGGAAACTACAACCACGAGATCTTTTATGTGGAGCTTGGTCCCGAGTCCGACCCCGACATTCAAGTCCTTCAACTTACGGAGGCCTTTGGGGTTTCCCGCGAGCCGTTTATCGAAGCGACCCAGGACGGAACCGTGCATCTTATCTGGGTCGACAATCGATTCTTCTCCGCTTTTGAGATTTTTTATCGCAGAAAACTCCCTGGAATCGGCTGGGGGAAAGACAAGCGTTTTACCTACAATGATGAGCAGCACGCGAAGCCGGTGATTGTTGCCGGGGCCAACCAAACTTTGAATGTGGCCTGGGAAGACTTCACCCACGGCAATCCCGAGATCTACTATCGTCAAATCACCCAGGAAACAGGCTGGGATCCAAGCCCAACGCGACTCACCCAGGATAACTCGTCCTCGGTGCGACCTTTTCTTGTAGCCGACCCAAAAGGCGATTTACTCCTTCTTTGGACGGATACGGAAGACAACGCCGTGCGCAAGGTTTTCACGCGGAGGGGCAACGCCCTAGGCGGTCCCTGAGACTTTGCCCCAATTCGCTGGGCAGATTCCCCCGAACTCCTAACTCCCTAAGGGCCGAGCGCCAAATCCCCCTTCGCCTAGAAGGTTGATTAC
>JABDJR010000192.1 GCA_013003415.1 Candidatus Eiseniibacteriota bacterium
ACGTTTCCTTGGTGGACCAAGTGCTTCATCATGACCCAATTCCTCTCACCAAGATTCGTGAAGACATCCCCGAGGGACTAGCTAGCGTGGTCCAACGCATGATGGCCAAAGATCCCGAAGCGCGTTATGCGTCGGCCCGCGAAGTGCTGAAAGACCTGGTCGCCGCCGAGCAAGGCGAGAACCTGAGTACCGGGGCGCAGCGTTCAACGGTGCAAAAAGAGAGTTTCTGGAAGTCTCGAACCGGAGCCGTCGTATTTGCTCTCGCAGGGCTGATTCTGTTCACCCTTTGGTCTCGCATTGCCACCCAGTCGGAATGGTTCGGGACCCCAGCGTTGCCTCCGGCCAAGTACGCGGCCATCTTTCCTTTAAGTGCTGAGGACAACAAATCCTCTGCCCTCGCTCTTGGCATGACAGAGATCCTCACCAACAACCTCATGCCGTTCACGGCCGACAGCACCTTCCAGATGACATCCCTGGCCTCCGTGCTGGGGAGTTCTGCATCTACGCCTAAGGAACTTAGAGAACTTCTTGGCGTTAATCTTGTTTTGCGAGGGGAGGTTGCCGAGGACCACCGGGAGCTTCGGACGGCCTTGGAGCTGGTTGACGGTCGAACACTTAAAGTTTTGGAGCGTCGCGAGGTTGTGACTCCTATCACGGATCTTGGAATTCACGTAGACGGTCTTAGCTCGGCCGCAGCGGAGCTCCTCCAATTGCCTGAGAAGGGTTGGAAATTTCAAACCTTGGGATCGACGGAACTGCGACTTTGCTTGGAGGGCATGGGATCCATGCGAACCATGAACTCGCATGAGGCCGACATTGAAAAAGCGACGACGCTGTTTAAACGCGCGTTGCAAGTCGACCCTGACATGGAACTTGCCACGGCCCATTTAGGGTGGGCCTACTTTAAACAATTTCTGGCAAGCAAAGAGAGCGCCTACGCCGATTCAGCGCGCGCCACTTGCGAGGCTGTGTTGCTTGCCAACCCCGACCAGCCTTTGGCCCACCGTACCCTAGCTCAGGTCCACGCAAAACTTGGAGATTTAGAAGCAGCGGCAGCGTCTTTCGAGGAGGTTCTGCGCACCAACCCCACGGACGAATTCGCCACGCTTCAGTATGCTCGCCTCTTTGGCCGGGCCCACGACTACGATCGGGAACGTGCGGTTTACGAGGAGGCCATTCAAGATCGGCCGCACGCATGGAAGCCGCGATTCTGGGTGGCCAACTTCGACTTTGTCCACGGGAATGTAGAAGCGGCTAAGCTCGGCTTCAAAGCCATGAGAGACCGTGCTCCCGATTTCTACCGCAGCTACGATACCCTGGGAGCCATTCAGGTGATGGAAGGTTCATATGAGGAGGCGGTGGAGAATCTGAACGCCGCGCTCGCCCTCCACCCCACCGAATCCGCGCTCTCAAACCTTGGCACCGCCCATTTTAATCAACGGGCCTTTGAAGAAGCGATCGCTTCCTATCGCAGTGCCTTGCAGTTTGGTTTTGATAACCATGCGGTTTGGTTGAACCTGGCCGACGCCTATTACTACGGTCAGGAAGACAGCACCCAAGCGAAAGAGGCCTACGCCCAGGGAGTTGCCAAAGGCGAGGCTTTCCTAGCACAAAAACCATATGCAATTGCGGTAAAGGCCCAGCTTGCCCCGGCTCTTATCAAACTGGGTGAACCGAAGCGGGCGCGGGAGTACATGGACGAGGCGCTATCGAAGCGCTCATCCGATCCCATGATCCAATTCTTGGCCGCCCTAACCCTTTGGCAATTGTTTGAACCTGAGACCGCGTTAGATTTCTTGGAAGAATCGATCGAGGGAGGCTACCCCCTTGTATGGATCCAGGATTCTGCGGTCTTCGATGACTGGCGCGACAACCGACGCTTTCAGGCCCTCACCCAAAGACCGGATGGGGAGGCGTCTTCGGACGACAATTCTGGTCCTAGATCTGGAGGTTGAAATCATGGCAGAGAAAGTAGTCCACGTTACGGTGGGAGAGGATTCGATTAGCGTCGATCCCGAAACCATCCACATGCGAAGAGAGGATCGTTTGCGTTGGGTTGGGAAGAATCCCAAGCGCTTCGCGGTTGTGTTTGAGAAGGACAGTCCTTTCGACGAGGTCGAGATCGACGACGAGAAGGTGAAAAGAAGTCAGCAGCCTCGGCGAAACGCGGAGTTCATGAAATACAAATACACTGTGATCTCCACCGAGAATCCGAGTGTGATGCTTGATCCTCTGGTGATTATCGACCCCCCGGACACGAACCCGGATGGCGGTTGATCACTCAAAGTATGCTATTCATACTCAGCAACCTTTCATGGTTACCGGGCAAGTTTGAACTTTGATTTCTAGTCATCACGAAAGCGAGTGAGCTATGTCCCACACTACCCTCCGGTCGTGTTTCTCTACTCCCGTGTCTCTATATCCTCGGATCGCAGGGATTATCCTTGTGCTCGCCGGAATGTTTGCCTTTGAACCAGGCAACGCACGTGCCGATTGCCCCGCCGACACCCTCATCCAGAACTACAAGGGTACAGGCTTCGTTCCTTGCCCCTGTTTTGTCCCGGGGGAAGAAGCGGGCGCGGTGTTGACGCCTCCTGCGGAACACTACCC
>JABDJR010000198.1 GCA_013003415.1 Candidatus Eiseniibacteriota bacterium
TCCGATCCCCAGGAAATCGTGATGGAAGTCGACAAAGCCAAAGTCGGTATCCGATGGGGTCACTTCAACGCTCCTCGCTTGCTAGATTCCATGGGTTATCTTGAGTACAAAGGCGTGATCCGAGCGAGCTTGGCTCACTACAACACCGTTGACGAAATCGAGCGCTTGAAGAAAGCCCTCGATCCGCTCGTCTCCTAGAGTTGTCCTTGGTTCAGTTCCACCCCTCTAGTCTCGATGCTGTCGTCGCACCTCCCGCACACCAGCGAGTTTACGGAGCGCTGCGTCGTGCTTTAGCTGGTGAACCGACCTCCAGCGATTCGGTGGGGGAGTCGGTTCTCGATAGTGCTGTCTCGGTTTGGTACCGGCCGGTCATTCGAAGCTCAAGCGGTGCCGTGATTGAACCGGACTTTCTTGTCGCCGGGAGTTTCGGGCTTGCGGTGCTTTCGGTTTGGGCGATCACCGACGAAATTGTTGGTGGGGGCGCTAAACAGTTACGCACCGCAGACAAAACCGGCCGAGAAACGCGACGGCCTCATCCGCTCCACAAAGCTCGACAAGATGCGGAAGCTCTGAGTGATTTGCTTTTGGCTCATGGTCGCGGGTTAGACCGGCTTCCGGTGGTTGGGGTTGGAGTTTTTCCCGAGTTTCGCCGCGACGCTCTAAAGAAGTTAGGTGTGGCTGCGGATCCGGCTGCCACCTTGTCCGCCGACTGGCTCCTTGCCGATCAATCCGCAGAAGCCTGGCTGGAAAAGCTAGCCGCGTTTTTTGAAGATCGCGCCGTGGTTTCCTTGGATGAGTCCATGCTCCACGAATTGCGCTCTTTGGTGCAGCCTCAAATTCACTTTTTCGATCACCGAGAGTTAGAGCGCAAACCCAGCACGCTGGATGAAGTGGTTTTGGCGGAAACGCACGCCCTTCGAGACGAGGCCGATGCAAGACGTAGCGAAATTGTGGATGTGCCGCCATCGGTCGCCGAGGAGAACGCCCCACCCTCGGGAACTGAGCAGAACGCACCATCCCTGGGCGCGGAGCAGAACGCATTACCCTCGGGCACCGAGGAAAGCGCACTTTCTTCCGTGCGAGCGGTGGATCCAGTCGACCTACCTCTTGGCTTTTTCCTCGACCGGAAACAGGAGCGAATGGCGCGCACCTTGGCTTCGCCACGCACTCTGATTTACGGCCCTGCGGGAAGTGGCAAGACCGTGTTCTTAGTTTCTCGCGCGCGCTACTGGCGCGACTTGAAACCCGACGCCAAGATCCTTTTCACCTGCTACAACTCAAGCCTGGCTTCCCACTTGCGGAATGAGTTTGAGCTGCGCGGCATGACCCCCGACGAAGACGCGCTGTCCGTGATTCACTATCACGACCTCTGCCGCCGAACTCTGGGAATGGGCGCGGACTTCCACGAGAAGCCGGCCGACTTCTATGCCGTGCTCGAGCCCAAAGTGCTTCAGGCCATGGCTCAAGACGAAGATCTTCCGACCTACGATTTGGTGTTGGTCGATGAGGGACAAGACTTCACGCGCCGCATGATTGAGGTCTTGGTGCGGTTCCTGAAGCCGGGGGGAGAGCTCACCATGGTGTGCGATCCGGCGCAAGATTTGTACGAACGTTGGCAAGAGAACAACCTCGATCCTCTCGGCGATCACGCCATTGAACGGCTGGTGGATTGCTACCGAAACACCGCTCCCATTTACGCCCTGGCTTTGGCCGTTTTGAGTGCGGAAACACGAAAGATCATGGGGCTCGATCGACTCGAAATGACACGGCCCGAAGATCTGGGTCGCGATGGGCCACCGCCTCGCCTGGAAAACGTGAAGGACCTCAACGCTCTGCTCGATGTCATCGAAAGTGAAGCGAATCACCTACGGTCCCTAGGAAAAGATCTCTCGGACATGGCGGTGCTCTATCCGCACCGATCCGCCATTCCCAACCTGAACGAAGACGGTGAGCCCGAAGATTTGCTCCGTGGGAACCTCCCCGAGGAAAGCTATGGCGTGAACATGGGAACCCTCGACTCCGACGATGATGGGGTAGTTACCGCGAAGGCGAAACCTCACTTTGCTGAAGTTTTGGAAAACGAACTGCGCGACCGAGGCATTCCCTGCGATTGGGTGGCTCGCGACTTCGCCACGAAGTCGGCCTATGACATTTCAAAGCCACGGCTGACCCTTTCCACCATCCACTCCGCCAAAGGCATGGATTACCACACCGTGATTCTTTTGGGAGTGGAAGCTTTGAAGAAGCCCGATCCGCATTTTGATCCCGGAGCTTCTTCGCTCTTGTTCACCGCGGTGACTCGGGCTCGCGAACGGTTGGTCATGCCCTACTTTGAAGAAAACGGTTGGGTGGGGACCATCGGTTCCATGGTCGAGCCGGAGTTGAAAGCTTAATGCGATTCTGGGGATATTTGTTGCTGTTGGCCTTTGTTGGGCTTGCGGTTTATCTCATCACCAATCCTCGGGTGCGCCCGGTGCCGGTCAATCCGACTTGGGTTTCGGTGTACGAACATGACGCGGAGGGAGTCACTCTTTCAGGCTCCAAGGAAGCTTTGATCGAAGCGGTCCGTGCGGGTCAGCCCATTCGTGTTTATTGGGCGGGGCGTCGGGTAGAACACGCGACCGATGCCGGTTTCCTCACCATTCTTCAGGGTGAAGTGTTTGCGCAAATCCCCGAGATTCTGGGGCAACAGCCCTCGGTGGATCCTCCGGCGATTGCTTTTCGTGAGCCTGAAGGCACCACTTGGACCACCATTCTCGCCACCAACGGCAATCGAGCTTTGAAGTGGTTCGCCCAACCGTAACGCTTCTCTTGTTGCTTGCGTCACTCGTTGCCCTGAACGGGTGCGGCTGGGACAGCTCCAAAGTGGATACCACAGGTTTAGAAACGGTGACCGCCACCGAGGTTCAGGCCATCGTGGAGAATCCCGAGTCGGCGTTTCTTCTGGATGTGCGCACCCCCGGTGAGTTTGCCGAGGGACACATCGAAGGCGCGGTGAACATCCCTTCTTACCAGCTAAAAAACCGCATGGCCGAGCTACCCAAGAACAAGCCAATTCTTGTCTATTGTGAAATGGGATACCGAGCGGCAGACGTGGCCAGGATCTTAACCGAGTCGGACGGCTTTCAAGTCAAAACCTACGTGGAAGGCATGTCCGAGTGGCGGTCAAAGTAGGCGAGCCTCGCGGTAACTAGCCAACCCACCCTCGGCGCGCGTTTTACTCCGGATACGGGAGCATCATCTCCGAGTTGTTGCTGATGATTCCCGTGACACCCAACTTCACCAGTTCTTCCGCTCGCGCCTCATCGTCCACCGTCCAAGCGTGCACAAACAAACCACGCTCGGTGGCCCGTCGCATGAGTTTCTTGTCGATCAGCTCATGCTGAGGATGGATCGAGGTGAGCTGATCCATGATGACCTCGTTCTCAAGTTGATTCAGAGCTTTCAACTCCGAAAACAGAAAGCCAACCAGGACCGAGGGGTCCGTTTTCTTCATGATCTGGAGAATCTCGGGATCGAAGGAGGAGACCAACACCGATTCGCGGGGGCGCACCTTGTCCGTTTCGCGGTAGGTGGCCCGCACCAGGCGCTCGCGGTTGGCGGCTGAGGTCGGCTTAATTTCCACATTAATCAGGCAACGTCCGCTTAGGTCCTGAAGCACCTGCCCCAAGCGCGGAATCCGGTAAGCCGAAACCTCGCCCTCAAAGGACATGGCCTGGAGGCGCTCCCAATGCTGTTCCTCAATGACAATGGTCTCGTCGCCTGAGGTGGCCTCGGCATCGTGGTGAACCACCGCCACCCCATCCGCCGTCATCCGGGCATCCAGCTCGACCCCATCGCAGCCCGATTCCAGGGCCGCTTCGAAGGAGAAGGCGGTGTTTTCTTGCGCCTGGGACGGGAATCCGCGGTGACCCAAAAGAAATGGGCCTTCAAGCCGAATCCAGGAAAGAATATCGCTCATGAGGGGTATATCCTGTTATGGGCCGGGCCAGTAGCCGGTCCCGACGACGGGGTCAACTCGTGGTATCATGCGTCCCCCCGAATTTTTTGGCAACGAATTCTGCCTCCCGGCCTATCTTAGATGCCTGGAGATGAGGAACTTATGACGGAAAACAATTCTCCGGGCCTTCTCCAGGAACTCCACGATTTAGCAGAAGGGCGCAATAAGATCGCCGCCGAGCTGCGCAAAGTCATCGTGGGGCAAGATCAGGTTATCGATGAGCTGCTGATGGCGCTCTTTGCCAACGGCCACTGCCTCCTTATTGGCGTACCGGGTCTGGCTAAAACCTTGCTGATCAGCACCATGGCCCAGATTCTCGACCTCGACTTTAAGCGGATCCAGTTTACCCCCGACCTCATGCCTTCGGACATTATCGGAACCGAGATTCTGGAAGAGGACAAGAGCACGGGTCACCGTAATTTCAAGTTTGTCCAGGGCCCAATCTTCACCAACGTGCTCCTGGCCGACGAAATCAACCGGACGCCTCCCAAAACGCAGGCGGCTCTACTTCAGGCCATGCAGGAGCGGGTGGTTTCGGCCGGTACGCAAACCATGACCTTGCCCCCGCCCTTCTTCGTCTTGGCCACGCAAAACCCCATTGAACTCGAGGGAACCTATCCGCTTCCCGAGGCTCAGCTCGACCGTTTCATGTTTATGGTTCAGGTGACCTACCCGAACGAGGCGGAAGAGGTGCAGATTGTCAGTTCAACCACCACCGATCACCAACCCACGGTCGATTGCGTGCTTCACGGCGATGACATTCTCCGTTACCAGCATGTGGTTCGTCGCGTGCCGGTTTCCGACTATGTGGTTGAGTATGCGGTTCGTTTGGCTCGCGCATCGCGTCCCGACAGTGCCGACGCTCCCGAGTTGGTGCGTCAGTACGTGAGTTGGGGTGCCGGTCCACGAGCGAGTCAGTTCTTGGTGCTTGGAGCCAAAACCATGGCCGCCTTGTCCGGACGTGAAACGCCCTCTTGCGAAGATGTGCGCCGGGTTGCGTTCCCGGTTCTGCGCCACCGCATTACGCCCAACTTCCGAGCCGAAGCCGAAGGCATCAAGCCCGAAGCGCTTATTCAGTCTCTGATCGAGGCGGTTCCCGAAGCTCAAACCGCTTCCTAAGGAGATATCTTGGCCGAGAAAACGCTCGAGTATCTCGATCCAGAGTCTCTATCGAAGCTCAAAGGGCTCGATCTCATTGCAAAGTTGGTGGTGGAGGGATTCCTCACCGGCCTGCATAAGAGTCCTTATCACGGTTTCAGTGTGGAGTTTGCCGAGCATCGCCCCTATATGCCGGGCGATCCGCTTAAGCATGTCGACTGGAAGCTCTACGGAAAAAGCGACCGCTTTTATACGAAGCGCTATGAGCAAGAGACGAACTTGCGCTCGCACATCCTTTTGGATGTGAGCGCCTCCATGGGCTACGCCTCCGAAGGGCGCGTCACCAAGTTTCAGTACGCGTCTTATCTGGGGGCTTCCCTAGCTTACCTCATGCTCATGCAGCAAGACGCGGTGGGGCTGCTCACGTTTAAGAACAGCATCGAGAAGATGATTCCGGCCCGGGCCAACTCGGCTCACCTGAAGCTCTTGCTCGCCGAACTTGAAAAAGCCAAGCCCAGCTCCACCACGGAAATGTCCACCGCCTTAAACCAAATGGCGGAACGCATCCAGCGGCGGGGTTTGGTGATTCTGATCTCCGACCTTATGGACGAACCCGAGCGGGTGATGGAAGCGCTGAAACACTTTCGTTACCGCGATCATGAAGTGGTGGTGTTCCACGTTCTCGATCCTTATGAGATCGACTTTCCCTTCAAGGAAGAGTCGAGCTTTGTTGATCTTGAGACCGGCGACGAACTCATGACGCACCCTTGGGAAATTGCTACCGAATACAAGCGGCGTTTTGAAGAGTGGCAGGCCAAATACAAACGCATGTGTCTCGAAAGCCGTATTGAATACGAACCCCTGTCGACGAAGACCCCCTACGACCGAGCTCTCCTTCGTTACCTCGAGAAACGGAAGAAGCTGAACTAATGCCATTTTCATTTTTGAACGCGGCCATTCTGACGGGTATTGCAGCGGGCGCGCTTCCCATTCTGATTCACCTTTTCAGCCGTCGCAAAGTGAAGAAGGTTCCTTTTTCCTCGCTGCGGTTTTTAGAGCAAATCTCTCGTCGTCGCGTGAAGAAGATTCGTCTCACCCAGTGGATCATTCTGGCCCTTCGCGTTCTCATGATTGCTTTGCTCGCCTTTGCCCTGAGTCGCCCGGCGTTTCAGGGAGACTTCTCACTAGGAAAAACGCGTAGCGACAGTGCGGTGGCCATCGTTTTGGACCGCTCTTTCTCGATGGGAGCGGAAGGTCGCAGCCAACCCATGTGGGAATCGGCCAAAGCCCGGGTCGAGGAAGTGCTTGAGGCTCTTGAAAACCAAGATCGCGTTTGGTTGATTGGAGCCGACCCGCTGGTCGAAGAAAACGAATCTTTTCCCGAGCCCCTAGCCGCGAAGGATGCGCTTAGGGCTTTGGATATTGGTTTTG
This sequence comes from Candidatus Eiseniibacteriota bacterium, assembly GCA_013003415.1. Lineage (GTDB taxonomy): Bacteria > Eisenbacteria > RBG-16-71-46 > JABDJR01 > JABDJR01 > JABDJR01. Next base: position 6,530 of record JABDJR010000198.1, read on the forward strand.
GAACCACCGATCTCCCTACGGGAGTGCGGCGCGCGGCGGCCACTCTCGATGAGGCGACCGCGCTCAATAAAGAACTTTTTGTCATCTCCGATTTCCAGAAGTCGGGTTTCCAGGGGGCAGAGATCGGGGTCACCGATCTTGGGGTCGATCTCGATCCTTCCATTCGCGTGTTCCTGGTGCCCATGGGTGAGGGCCCCATCGCAAACACGGCCATTGAAGAAGCCCGTGCCGAAGGAACCAGTCTTGAACAGCGGGTGCGCGTTTTGATGGCCCGCCACGGCGAGACTCCGGTCGACGACATAGCCTTGACGGTGGAGTCCACCAACGAAGTCTTGGGCGAAACCCCAGCTTCGGTTCAAGGAAACTCACGCCAAGCTGCCGAAGTGGTCCTGACACGGCTTCCCGCCGAGGGCGAGATGATCACGGCTCGCATTTCCGGAGATCGTTTGGCCATCGATGATGTGCGTTACGTTCCTTCGATTGGAGCGGGGCGTTTGCCTGCGCTCTTAGTTCAAGACCCGGCCCAACCCTCGCCGTTTTTGCCATTGGCTTTGAGTCCGGCTAAAGATATTGGTCGGTTTGATCTCCAACGCATGGCTCCTCAGAACCTGGGCTCTACCAACTTTTCCGATTACAAGCTCCTGGTCCTCGACAACGTCACCTTCTTGCCCCGAGAAACACTCATCCGTTTGCGCCAGTGGCGTGAAGCGGGCGGTTTGTTGTTCATTAGCTTGGGCGACCGGGTCGATCTCCGCTTCTACAACGAAGACTTGCTTCCCGCTTTATTCCCCGGCGTAAAACTAGGGAATCTCTTGGGCACGCCCGAAGCCACCGGCGAAAGCTATAGCCTTACGCCACGCGCTCCGGGGCATCGCATCTTTGCCGGGTTCCAGGCCAAAGTGGGCGAGCCCTTAACCGGCGCTTCTTTCTGGCGCGTGGTTGAGGTGCAAATCGAAGAGCCTATAAGTACCCTGGCCGAATTTGGTCCGGGTTTGCCCGCGCTGATTGAAGGCGATGGCGCCGTTCTGTTCGCTTCTTCGCTCGATAGTCGTTGGAATGACTTTCCCACCCACGGCGCATTCCTGCCTTTGGTGCACCAAAGTGTCGAAGGCATGCTTCAAGAGCGGGGTGGTGGTGAAGTTCGCGTGGGAGAAGTTGTTGAGGGCGTGGTCGATCGACGCCAAGTGCCTCCCCGAAGCGAGTTGGTTTGTCTGGGGCCCGATGGCTTAGAACTGAACGTCACGTCATCGCAAGTATCTCGCGGGTTGCGCTTGGTGAGCGAAGCCACCGAAGTGCCCGGTTTCTATCACATGAAGGCGGGGGACAAGGTGTTGTTCTCCCGGGCGGTGAACATCGATCCCAGCGAATCCAATTTGGCCACCGTCTCCAATCTGGAACTGAAGCAGATGTTCCCTAACGAGCGTTCCACCGTGATCGAGGCCGGCGTTCCCATAGGGACCACCGTTCGCGAAGCGCGTTACGGGCGTGAGTTCTGGAAAGAGATTGTGGCCTTTGTTCTTCTTCTCGCCTTGATCGAAGCCTGGTTGGCTCGCCGAGGTGTTGCTTAAGACGTGAGCACCACCGCGACGCCTCCCACCGGTGCCGAACTCGAGTCGACCCTGGGCCGACTGAGAGCCTTTGAGAATCTCGATCCCTCAACCGGCCCCGTTCACGTTCACAAGCTGGTGGGTTCTTCTAAGCGCCTCTTAGCCGCCCACCTGTTTCGAAAGCATCAACGTTCGGTGCTGTATGTCACTGCGAATGAAGATCGAGCCGAAGCCGCTCGCCAAGATCTCAAGATCTACCTGGGCGAAAAGTCCTTCCACCTCGTCGGTCACGAAACCGATCCCTACCAGTCGAAGCACCCCGACACGGAAACGG
>JABDJR010000213.1 GCA_013003415.1 Candidatus Eiseniibacteriota bacterium
TAGGCATCATTCCATTCACCCCCCCACTCAAACACCAAGCCGCTAAAGAAGCGTAGAAACGCGTCCTCTCCGCAAGCCCCTTCCTCATCGGGACACTGAGTTCTTTCAAACTCAAGACGCTCGTTGATTTTGCGGGCCTCAACCAGGGCCCCTTCCACGTCACCTTGCTCAATGTAATTCCAAGCTCGAAAGTATGGAATGAGGACGCGCTCAAATCGAGGAGCTCGATAGTCCCGGGTGCGGTCGTTGGTGAGGAGAGATAGCGCCTCTTGGGTTAAGCTGCGCGTATAGAGATCGTCGATCTTCTGTTCGGCCTTGTCGAAGGCTTCGTTGGAGGCGTCGTACTCCTCTAAAGACGAGAGGAGCAAGCCTCGATCGAGGAGTTGGGCAACATCGTCCTTCGACTCCTGATCGAGCTGCGAGAGGGCAGCTTCGTACTGACCGGAGGCGATATCGGACTGGAATTGAGCGGGGTCCAACCGCGTTCCCGCACAGGAAACGAGGGCAAGCCCCATCGCCAGGGCCGAAACCCCAAGCGTGATTCGATTGAGCACGGGAGGCCTACTAACCTTTGTACTTCCCTCGGCCCACGAACTTCTTCAGCTTCTCTTGCCCGATCCACACCTTCTCATTCGTTTCGATGTCGATGAGCGTGAGGTCGACCTGGTAGAAGCGAACCTCGTCACCCTCTTCCCGATCGATGATGGAAGAAATGGTGCCGATCAACATGTAGTCAGCCCCATTTTCGCGACCAAACTTCTTGATCGTTTCATCGGAGGCGTACTTCCCTTGATCGACTCGCTCGTCGCGGATTTCTTCGCGCTCTTCCGCTGTAGCCACCACCCGCACACGTCCTGAATTGACGTAGGCCCGTTCGATATCGGCGATAAAGGTGACCGGGGAAATATGCTCGCTAGACTTGTTGCGGACGGTTCCCACGATGACCGTGGGCTTTCCTTTGCCCGCATCCATGTGGTTCACAAACCAGTTGTGACCTAGCGACTCGGCAATCATTTTTTCGGAAACCATGCGGGAATCCGCATCGTTCCACTTTCCGGACAAGTCAATCGTGCTATCGGGGTCGACGCGTGTGACTTCTTTGCCCGCACAACCCAAGGCCAACGTACAAACGGCTAGCAAAACCAAAACCTTGCGGCTCATACAAACCTCCTCCGTGGCCCCGGGGACAATATGTTGGGCTCCTCTTCTACGAGGAGGCCCTTTTAAGCTGACTAGGAAACGAGGTGTTTTTCCACCAGATCAATGATGTCGGCGGGTTCTGGGAACTCACCCGTCTCAAGCTTGGAATACACCAAGTCACCGTTGATGGAAAATTCGAATCTTCCTTTGTCCGATGGTACCAGGACCATGTTGTCGATCTTCTGCTTGAAATGCGGCAGTAATTCGGCCATCAAACTGAGGGCCTTCGGCTCGTAGTTTCAAGCAGAGCAGTAAATCAGTTCTAACTTCATTATGTTCCTCCTAAGCTAAGAATTGAATCAAGGAATATAGCCTAAATCAAGAGAATGACTATCTGAATCATCGGTTATAGAACCTGCGACCTAAATTTCGTGTGTCCTTTATTCCCAAGGCGTCGGCTTTTTGGAAGGCTTGGCGCCCCCGCTCTCGATCGGTCATGGAGAGTAGGTACGCAATCTCGTAAGAAGGAACCCCCCACTCGGGAGCCACCCTTTGGGCCTCTTCAAGCTGGCTCAGACTCCTTGCCAATTCCCCCTCCAAGTGCCAGGAGGCCAGGGCCCGAATAACGAGGGCCGGGCCATGATCGGGATCCTCGCGGAGAATGTCCTCAGCAAGAGCTTTTCCCCGATTGTAGTTCCGAAGCGAGATATCCGCGGCAAAGGTCATTCGCAGGGCAGATTCGAGGGAGTCGCCGACCGATCCCGAGGACCCATCGAGATGGGACCGCCAGGCGGACTTGGAATAAGGCCCTTCCAGAGGCAAAGCTGGAGTGCCTCCGTCGACCTTCATCCCCAAAGGAACGCCGGCCAACGGGCCCTGCCCAGAGGGTGCTCGCGGAGGCTGGTCGTCTTTCGAGGAACAACCTCCCAGAAGTGTCACGCACAGACCAAGGAGCGTAAGTCGCGCCCCTAGCCTCCCCCGATGTTGGAAAACCCTAGTCCACCCATTCCGCAATAAACACATTGGTGTCATTGGGCTGCGCGTTGTTTCGGTTGGAGGCGAAGGCGAGATAGCGACCGTCCGGCGAGAACATGGGGAACCCGTCGAAGGTTTCGTTATAGGTGACACGCTCTAAACCCGAACCATCTTTGTTCACCATGTAGAGATCGAAGTTTCGACCTCGAGGGTCGTCCATGTTGGACGAGAAGATAATGCGCTCGCCGTCGGGGAAGAAATAAGGAGCAAAGTTCGCGGCTCCGTTTTCGAGAACAAGTCGCTTGTTTGAGCCATTGGCGTTCATGACATAGATATTGAGCTGGCCCGGACGAATCAACTGCTGCCCCAGAAGAGTTT
>JABDJR010000258.1 GCA_013003415.1 Candidatus Eiseniibacteriota bacterium
TCAAGGAGAAGACGGAAACTTAGGCTTCCATCTTGCGGGGATCATTGGCGCGAACTATTTCGACAACCCAAGCTTCTCCGGGGCTCATCCTGGCTTCGATCAGTTGGAAGTGTTTGGCGTGCCCATCACCGGCTACGACGTCTTTGACCTCGATGTGAAGCTCCATACTTATCTAGACGACCTCAACAAAAACTGGGTGCTGGCCACCTGTCTGGTTCGCCCCGACATTCCCCCCATGGATCAAGCTGTGCTGGCGGTCATGTGGCAACAAGACACCGAGTTGGATTTGTTTCTCCATGTTTCCAAAGCGGGTGATACCGGCGAAGCCGGGGACTACACCGCGAATGCAGCGAACACCTCCCACTGGAACATGGCCGGGTCCTACGTCGACCTCGCTCTTTTTCTTGAGGATGCGGGAGAGCCGAACATTGAAGGGTTTTACGATCTCGTCGACATTCTGGACCCTCCCGGTCAGAGCGAAAATTTAATTACGGTGGGCTATAGCGAACTCAGTTCCGATCCGGAAGCTCCTTTCAAAAAAGCGCTCAATAGCGCTCTACTTCCGGACATAGAAACTTACGGCACGGACATTCTCGGGCCCTGCGCGCCGGACGGTGAAGCCTTCGATTGCCCAGACGGTGCCATGACTCAAACCGGGAGTGCGGTGGCGACGGCTCACGTGGCCGGAGTGGGTGCCTATCTCACAAGCATCTCGCCCGAGAAAGCGCCTGAAGAAATTCGTGATGTGCTGGAGTTCGCCGGCACCGAAGGACAGCACGAGCATATGATCGATGCCTATACCGCCGTGTTGGCTTTGGATCCTCCCCAAAGTCAGTGGTTTCAGAACGCGGCCACACCCCGTGCCCGCATGGCGGTTCTAGATGTGGCCGGCGATAGCGATGCGCCAGGCGAAAACGGCATCTTTGACGATCACGACATTCGCGTACTCTTAGATCAGTTCACTTTCTACGAAGCGGAGCGGGCGGTGCCCGGAAACGAACTGGACTTTGACTTTGCACCCTACGACTTAAACGGTGACGGCTGGACCGGAGGCGAATCCGTGTCCCCCCTCGACTTGGATGCAAACCGCAGTTTCGGAGACGCCGCCCTAGAAGCCGGCGGATTCACGGTCATCAAAAACGAGAAGAGCCTCACCGACCTCGACATCCTCTGCTACTACGCCTATTCCACACTCTATATGGGGTCTACGGAGCGTCGCAGCGAGATGTTGTCCGATTGTTTCCCTCCGTCCGCGATCGCACTGGACGTCACGTTCCCTGAGATCATTGAGCCCGGTATCCCGCAAACGATTCAGGTAGTTGCTGGGCGCAACACACCAGACGGCATCGTCTACGAGGCAGGGACAAGAATCAATATCAATGTTTCGAACGGGGACGTCGACGATTCCAGCGGCGAAACCGATGCTTCGGGGATATTCATGACCACGATCACTCTCGATGAGGATGAAAACGAAGTCGATATTATCGTCCAAGCCTCTTTCGACAGTGGGGAAACCGCAGAGAAGGAACTGACCGCGCGCCGAGAAAACGAAGTGCTCATTATCGACAGGGAAATGGAAATGCAGGCCTACACCAGCATGAGCTACAACGTGAACCAGGGCGACAATCTGACGATCGTGTTCGATGAAATCAAATCAGACGACGACGATGACTTATTCGATTCCTATGAAAACACAGAGCAAACCGCAAATCAGGGAAGCGCTCTGGGGCAAAATTACAGCGCATCCGCACGCACCCAGTACGAGACGCAAGTCTCAGGCGGACAGGGGGCGGTGACAGGCATCGAATTCGACGCCACCGTGGAAGCGGAGGTTGAGCTGTCCGGCATTCCCAACGTCTTCAACTATCAAGTGTGGGCCTCGGGAGATGCGGAACTCGATGTGGAGTTCCAAATTTGGGGCGAAGCTCGAGCCGTCAACCTGAACGCGACGCTCGACACCGAGAACTACGAAGTTGTGCTTTCCGGCGAGGGGACCAGCATCGTTTGCGGAAACAACCCCTTCTTGGAAGACGGCAACATGCCGTGCGACTCCATCTCCGAGTCTTTGGTTCTGCGCCCGGGGAACTATCGGCTCAATGTCACCTTGGAAGGAATCGTGTTCCTACAACCCGATCAACAGGCCGCGGGCACGAACAGTGTCGATTACGAGCTAAGCCTCAGACTGGATATCGGACAGGCGGTGGCTGATCCCCCGAGCGAGGAGTAGAGCTAGCCGCGCGTCTTTTCGTAGTACAAGCTCGGGAAGCGCGCCATCACCGCCGACACCACCGGAAACTCGCGAGCATCGACGCACTCACCAATTTTGTGGGTGTTCTGCTCGAGGCCTGGCCCAATGCCGAACATGGCCGGGTGTTTGTAACCACCGCCGGTGACCCAGTTCTTGTTGGCCGGTACCTTCACCTCGGTATTGTCTTCGGGGATGGGGAAACCCACGCCGTCGGTGGAGAAGATCCACCGGGCCACGCGCGCTTCTTGTCGTAGCGCACCTGCCGTGCCTTGCTTTTCGATCATGGGGGCCGAGACACTTTCGTAAGCTGAGACTGCCGTCTTGATTGCGGGGTGATCCTCGGGCGTCACCCACCCGGGGTAAATCTGCGGGTTCCCAGGCTCGTAGCCGCGCCAGGTTTTTTGATCGTAGAATGGTGCTGTGACTTCCACCTTGCAACCAGCGTCGCGCGCCCGCTGCACCGAAGGCATGCCTTCAACTTCTTTGAGCGACTCGCGAGGGTCCTCGCCAGCGGTTAAACGCCGATCAAATCGAAACGTGAACTTTTCCGGCACCGCGCAGTCGCTCGGCGTATCCAAAGTCGCCATACTCGCGGTACGCGTTCCTTTGCCTAGGAACGCATCTTCCCCAAAGCCCTGGCCCTCGTCGTAACGCTTGGCCGCTTCCACAATGATGGCCGCTCCATACTCCAGCGGATTCCGACCTTCCCACGGCATGGAGCCGTGACAACTCTTTCCCGTCACCTCCACCTGAATCTGCATACGACCGCGCTGACCGCGGTAGATGCCCACCGCTCCCGCGTCGGCACAACCGGTGCCCTCGGAAAGAATCACCACCTCGGGAATGCGCTCGGGACCAGCGCCAGGAAGCTCTTCGCGGAGCACATACATAGGTCCACCGCCGTCGTTATCTTCTTCGGCCACAGTGGCGTAGCTACGCACGATCACGCCCTTCAAGGCGCCTTCGTCGCGCAGGTCGTTCATGATCTTGGTGGCTATGATCTGCATGACCACTCCGGAGAGCTGATCGGCTGCACCTCGCCCAAACACCAAATTGTCCCATTCGTCATCCGGAGGAAGGTATCCCAGCTCAGATTTCAAGAAGTCTTTGTTCACGTTTGCGGGATCGACCATGCCGTCGTAAGCATCGATACCTCCCCCAATCGCTTTTTTCCAATGACCGCGCAAGGCCTGCAC
>JABDJR010000302.1 GCA_013003415.1 Candidatus Eiseniibacteriota bacterium
AACGGATTCAACATGCCCGCAGACGGGGTCTTTCTTATTGCGGACACCGCCGATTTTGGAAACGGGAGCTTGGGCCTTACCGGTAGCGTTGATCTGAACGCGAACCTCAACTTCGAAGACAACGACAACCTTACGTTTTTCTTGGTGGATGGGCGCGACCCAGGGCTTAACCCCGGTGATGGTTTCGGAAACGGCGCTTCCGATTTAGATCAAACCGATGATGGTGTCATTGATGATCCTTGCAATTGCACGGTGCCTCCTGGCGGACCACCCTGGCTCTTTCTCATTGATGAGGTTTCGATCATCCAAAATCCAAGTGGTGGTGACCTCTTTTATAGCCCGGTCGGCGTAGGACCCGACGGCGGAAACGCCCCGGGCCATGTGTTCCGATGCAATAGCAATCCTAACGACTGGCAAATTGGCGATTTTGCTTCCGGGGCCCTGGATTCCCCAGGCGAAATCAACGATCCCCTGTGTGGCCCTGGGCTGATCGACAGAGAAACCGCGATTGGCATTTTCATGAGCAACATGCCCCCAGTGAACCCGGACTCGGCCACCACGGCGGCGTACATGTATTTGTTGAGTGATGGCGCTGATTCCACACTGTACCCGGGTGATGTGGTCTCCGATGTGGACTCCACCTTTGTTCTGCCTATTGTGAATCCGACCTACATGTTCTGGGTGGACTACGAAGTCGACAAGTTCTATGGCCACAAAACGGAGTTCGTTTTTGTCGACGCGACTAATGGAACCCCAGTAACTTTTCAATCGGACACCTGGCCGAACATCAACGATGTTGAGTATGACGAGTTCATCAGTCTCAACGCACAATCCCCCAATTTGCTGTTTGGTGCCGGCTTCGTCCCTGCCTTCAACATCAACTTACCCATCGTGCCTCAGAATGATCACGTGAGCCCCAAAGTTTGGGCGATCGTGATTGCGGGAAAGAATATCGTGGGCGGCGACACACCAGATGAACCGGCGATCCGCGGAGATGTCAAACGGGGCATTGACTATTTGAATGGAACGGGGTTCAAGGGACCTCAAATCGACAAAGACAACATCAAAGTGATCGGCGCCTCGAAACCGGAGGGACAAGGCACAGGCGCTAAACGAAAAGACATCATCGCCTTCGCATGCTCCTTAGCCGCGCTACCGGACCGCTGCGACAAGCTCTACGTGTTCTACTATGGCCATGGCTTGAGGGCTAGCTCTCGACCTGGGCGCGTGATCATCGAGCAGGACAACAATAGTAACCGTCGGTACTACACCTATACCGAGATGTTCGCAGATATCAAGAAGGCCAACGCCAAAGAACACTGCATCCTGCTCATGGATTGCTTTAGTGGTAGTGCCAAGGGACCCTTTGAGCGCTCAGGACTTAAGGGCACTTGCATCACCTCCTCGTCGAGTAGCAAGCCAACATGGCGACAGGGCGACGGGTCTGCGTTTATGAACGCGCTGTATCGCTGTGCCAAGTCCCCCGCTGGAGATCTCAACGGAGACTGCAAGAAACCACCCCCCGAGATTTTGGCATGGGCCATCGCCCGAAGCGACTCAACCAAAGACAGAGATCCCCAAAGCTGGATCAACCCCGGCCGTCGCATACGCGTCGTTCAGCCACCAGTCTGTAGCACCTATGACGAGCGATCTAGAAAACTCTCCAAGAACTGGCGCAAATTTTGGATATGGCCGGGAGCAGACAACCACCCGGTAGCAGGGGGCACGATCAACGGGGATGACGAAGATCCGGCTACCCTAATTTGGGAGATCAAAGAAATTCCCTACTCCGCTGCGAGCGGTATCAACGATCCCGCAGCAACCGACATCAAGACCACAAGATGGCTGTATGTAAAGAACCCTCACCCAAGGCCGGGGGGAAACCTTACACCGCCCTTCAAGGTCCATGTCATGTGTCGCAAGGAAGGGGTTAGCCCCGACGACACGCTCATGACTGTATGGCCGCAACTGGAAGGCTCCCGGAGGTACTGTCTAAAGGGTATCCCTGATGGCTGCAAGATTTACCTCTTGCGAGGCGCAGCCGTTCCAAAAGATGGTCCGAAGCCACCGATCGTTCAAGAGGGATCGAGCAGTCCGGGAATTATGGAACTCGCGGATGCCCTGGGTGTTGACGATCCTCCATTGAGCTGGAAAGAGACCTACGCTCCAGGTGAATTCATCTTCATCAATGAACTCATCGATGCCGATTCCCTAGATGTGTTTGAGCCATCCATAACCGGGCCCGCAGGTTGGGGAACCGCAGTCTCTCCCGACACGACCTTCATCATGCCCGGCGGCTGTGATTCTACCTATGTCTTCGCCACGGCCACCGTTCCCGACACCGCTACCACGGGTGGCCGGATCGAAATGACAATGGCAAACATCACACGCCCGGATACGATCGTTTACGTGTACGACGTTCTGGTTACGGACTCTCTAACTACGCCTATTGGAGACGGTGACTCCTTTTCCTACCAAGCCTTGCTTTCTGAGACGGGGATGGCCCCTTCAACCGGCACGGTGACAATGAACCACACCGCGGTGGCGCTCTACGCGAATACCTCCGTCACCATTCCTTCAGCGGCGAGCCTCATCGGCGAGTTTGGCTCTATCTATGCCGACTCAGGCTGGACGGTCCCGTTCTCTGTTTCAGGGTCAGTAGACCTCGAGAACTTCACCATTTCCGGAATGTCTAACGGTATGGTGCTCTCGGGTGCGACCGGAACGATGAACTCGATCTACGCCATGTTTAGCTCAGGAGATGGCGTCACCATCACTGGAGGAGATCAATCCGGCCTTGCCATCGATGTTCTTCACATCGACCAAACGGTGGGAGACGGTATTGTTCTCGATGGAGCAACCGCACTCTTAGTGGACAACCTGTCCATTTCACAAGTCGCTGGCGACGAAGTCCGCGCCATCAACGGAACCGTGGCCGAGCTCCGCAACACCCAGCTCGAAATGGAGACCTTCGATATTGATGGCACCTCCACGATCACTCGCTCTTGGGATCGGCTCTACCAGGCGGTAGCTGCCAATGGAGATTCGATTCCAGGCGTTGAGATCTGCATTATCAACGCTTTGGGCGACACGGTGGTGTGCGACACAACCGACGAATCTGGATTCATCGGTGCCGCCGCTCTTGTGGAGTATGTGAATGCCGGCGGTGTTGTAACCAGCCACAGCCCACACACCATTCACGCCTCTATCGGTTTGAACGACACCACCGTAGTCGATTCCGTTAGCTTCTTTGGTGGCGACGTCATCTTCCTGGAAGGGATCCCGTCGGTCACAGGAATCGACGACCCACCCGTGCTTCCCACCTTCCGGCTGGCACAGAACTATCCGAACCCGTTCTTTAGTCGGACGCGGATAGGTTTCTCGGTGCCCTCGGAAGCCGAGGTGAAACTCCAGATCTTCGATCTAAGAGGACGATTAATCGATACTTTGCTCGAAGAGAGGCTCGATGCGGGCCCGTACGAGGTGGATTGGCGCAAAGGTACCAAAGTAGCGAGCGGGGTGTACTTCTACCGACTGCAGGTCGGTTCTAAAACACAAACCCGAAAGATGGTTGTGGTTCGATAGGTTTGTCTAAGAGGACTCGCTAGAGTCAGAAGAATCCGCCTCCAAAAGGGGGCGGATTTTTTTTGCCTTCAGGTGTATCAAGCCCATTCCCGCATTTCAAAGCCGCTAAATAAGACATGTATCAAACGTCTGCAAAAATGCACGCGCGAAAAATCATTCTCTCCCTGTATCAACCCCCCGAAAAAATGCCCAACGGAAAAAGTGATCACACGATGTATTAATCGAAGTTCCTCGCCGCTCATATTGGCGTCATGGCCATGACAACACTTGAAACACAAAACCAAAACAGAACTAACTTCCCTACCCAGGAGGAATGTCATGCGCTTTACGAAATCTATTCCGTCTCTATTCTCAAACATCAAAACGAAACTCACTGTTTTCTCATTCGCGCTCGCGTTGATCGTTCAGTGCGGCGTGGCAACACCGGCAAAAGCACAAACCGGTGCCGAGGTTGCCGCCGGCGCAGCGGTGGCCGGCGTAGTTATTAAGGTCATTAGCGGGCTCTCAAGTTGGGTCAACGACCAATCCGACGATTGTGCGGTTGCTGCTCTGGCGGCCTCTTGGGGCAACGATTGCACCCTGGAACAGGAAGAGTGCTCGGAAACCGGTTGGGCCAATGCCTTCTGTACTGAAACCGCCGACAACTCTTGCGCTTATTCCTCTGCTTATGGGCGGGCCTACGAGAGTGTGGTTGGCTCATGGGGCGGATGCGACGTAGAACCATGGGCAGCCACGTTTACGAGGGCTCTCCACGGATGCAAGGACAAGCATTTTGGAAAGGCTTGGGGTAAAGCGTCCGTTGACGGCAGCGCCAAAGCAAGTACCCGATCTACTCCTGGAGCAAAGCCTGGTCAGAACAACGCCGGCCCGGTCAATCCCCAATGGCCGGATGGAACGGTTCTGGCCGTAATTACGGTCGACAGCATGGACATCGAAATCCCCAAACAAAACCAAAGCGACAATACTTGGAGCTTCTTCGTAGAAATCGATGGCACCGAGATTTTCAGCGCGAACGCCTCTGTAAACGGGCGTGGCGTCCCGACAATTACCGGTGACATTCCTGCCTCTGACTACAGCGTTACCTACGACCCTTCTACAAAGATGTACACGATGTCTCTCTCAGGTTTCGTTACCGAGATTCCAATCGCCCAGCTCGCCATGCCTGCTCCCGGCCTTTCGGACAGCGGCCCCGCCGCTGCCAACACCGAGGTAGAGATTTCTGTTCACGCCGAGAGTGAGGTTGAAGTCAATGATGATGACAACCAGGACTCCGTGTGCACAGGTGACATCATCGACATCGACACGCAGGATCGCATTGATGGTTTCGACAGCTTCGGAAACTACAACGAGACGGGTGAAGGAACCCTCGAAGAAGGTTACCGCCACATGGTCCGCGACATCGCGGCCGGACTCAACACGCGAACCATGCTCTTGGGTCTTAGTTACCCGAATCCGGCCAAGCTAAACGCGTCCATCCCATTTGCTGTCGGCGCAACTCAAGACATTACGTTAGAGATTTACGACGTCACAGGACGCAAGGTCATGACCTTGGCTGAGGCATCGTTTGAGCCAGGTCAATACAACATCAACTGGAACGGACAGAACTCTTCCGGCCAGCGTGTGTCCCCGGGCGTCTACTACTACGTTCTTCAGTCCCGTAGCGATCGACAGTCTAAGAAGATCGTTCTCACTAACAACTAAACCCACTTGATCATAGGAGATAAGAACATGCGTAACTTTAACTTTAAGAAACTGTCGCTCTCACTTATCGGTCTCCTGGGTCTCTCGCTGACCTTGGGTCTGGGCACAGCCCAGGCCCAGGGGAGCGGGGGCAGTAGCGGTGCTGACGATGCAAAAGCTGGTGCCGCGGTTGCGGGCGTCGTGGTCGAAGTCATCGGTGGACTTTCCGGTTGGGTCAACGACCAATCTGACGATTGCGCGGCTGCCGCGCTAGCGGCGGCCTGGGGAAACGACTGTACCCTGGAACAAGAAGAGTGCTCGGAAACGGGTTGGGCCAATGCTTTTTGTACTGAAACCGCCGACAACTCTTGTGCTTACTCCTCTGCTTATGGACGAGCCTACGAGAGCGTGGTCGGTTCGTGGGGCGGATGCGAAGTTGAACCATGGGCAGCTACGTTTACGAGGGCACTCCATGGGTGCAAAGACAAGCACTACGGCAAGGCCTGGGGAAAGGCCTCGGTCGATGGCAGCGCCAAGGCAAGCACGCGTTCCACCCCTGGAGCAAAGCCAGGTCAAAACCACGCTGGCCCCACCAACCCCCAATGGCCTGATGGAACGGTTCTGGCCGCCATCTCAGTTGACATGGTGAGTGTTGAGATTCCCAAACTGAACAAGAGCGATAATTCCTGGAGCTTCTTTGTAGAAATCGATGGCACGGAGATCTTCCGGGCAGACGCTTCAGTCAACGGACGCGGAGTCCCAACGGTCACGGGCGATATCCCCGCTTCCGAGTTCGCCGTGACCTACGACGCGAGCAGAAAGGTCTACACTCTCTCCCTCTCTGGCTTTGAAACCAGGATTCCAATTATGCAGCTCGCCATGCCTGCTCCCGGCCTCTCTGACAGTGGCCCCGACGCTGCCAATACGGAAGCCGAGATCTCAGTTCATGCGGAAAGTGAAGTGGAAGTCAACGATGATGCCGATCAAGAGTCCGTTTGCGTTGGAGACATTATCGACATCGAGACGCAGGATCGCATTGACGGGTTCGACAGCTTCGGAAACTACAACGAAACCGGCGAAGGGACCCTTGAAGAAGGGTACCGTCACATGGCTCGTGAAATCGCCAACGGAAATACCAGCCAAACCTTATTGCTCGGTTCTTCCTTCCCGAATCCGGCACGGATTAACGCGGCCATTCCATTTGCGGTAGGCACATCGCAAGAAGTTTCCCTGAAAGTCTATGACGTTGCGGGACGACTCACCAGAACATTGGCTCAGGGCTATCATGCGGCCGGTCAACATCAAGTGTCTTGGAACGCTACGAACAACAACGGTCAGCGCGTCTCTCCGGGCATCTACTACTACGTTCTTCAATCCGGAAAGGAACGCACATCTAAGAAACTGGTGGTCACACCATAAACAAAGCGATGCGCTTAAAAACTTGGTTCGCAATGAGGGGGGAGCTCACAAGCTCTCCCCTCATTGTTTTTGCTCGCCGAACGTAAACATGTCTTGATCATGCGATTGCCAGTTGCGAATTGCATCGGAATCGCGCAAGTCGCAGTCCCCATCTATCAAGCCACAGCCGTAAGTCGTTACGCAGCAACAACCCTCGCAAGGCATGACCCTTGCATTTAGTAAACAGTGGAAGGAAAAACCGGAATCCATGCCAAGCCCAAAGGTCCCGCGCAAATCGGGCGGTTTCACCCTCGTGGAGTTAATGATCGTCATCATGATCATTGGTCTGCTTGCGGCGATCGCTGTCCCGAACTATCTCCGTATGGTACGTAATGCCAAAGTCGGACGTACGATTGCAGAGCTCAAGAATATTTCCTCTGGATTCTTTGCCTACCAAATGACCTTTGGTACCTGGCCTCCGGATTCCCACGCCACACTCCCGCCCGGCATGAATGAGTTTGTAAAACCCAGCATCTGGGCCGACGGAGCACCCGTGGGTGGAAATTATAACTGGGAAGGACCGGACACCTACCCTTATGCCGGAATTGCCATCTTCCCCCCGGGGGCGTTTCCGGTCAGCGAACAGACGATGATGGACAACATTTTAGACAATGGAGATTTGGGAACGGGGAAGTTTCGACTCGGGACGAGCGGTCGTCCCACTTACATTATCGAAGAATAGCTTAAAGGTTGCCACCAGAGCTAAAGGAGTCCAACCCGGTTGGGTTAAGGTTGACCTGCAGGAAGAACGAAATCGGAAACGATTTCAAGCACACCCTCTTCTTGTAGACCACAACCCCCCAATCGGGTTGGCGTATGAAACCGTGATCCCCTCGTAGGTTGAGGTTACTTCCATCGGAAGATCTTAAGCGCGGCCACGAAGGATAGGATTGCCCAAACCGTCAGCACGGAAATCTCCAAACCCATAGTCTGAATACCGTCCCCCTCGAGCATAAGTCTTCGCAATCCATCATTCAAAGCCGTGAGAGGCAAGAGACGGAACACGGGGTGAAACGCTTCCGGGAAGTTTTCGTAAGAAAAGAACACCCCCGAAAAGAGCCACATCGGCATCATGACAAAGTTCATGATCCCAGAAACGCCCTCGATCGTTTTCGCGCGGGAAGCCACGAGCAGCCCGATCCCGGCCAAGCTAATCGCCCCCAGAAAGCTGAGAATGGAAAACGTGATGATGGACCCGCGGAACGGCACACCCAACAGGAACACTCCAAAGGCGGTAATGACAATGACTTCAGCGACTAAAAATCCAAAGCGCGAGAGAATTTGAGCAAGGAGAAACGACGTCTTCTTCATGGGTGTCACCAAAAACCGCTTCAACAGCTTTTTTTGACGCATTTCTACGATCGGAAACCCCGTGCCCCAGATGCTGGTCCCCATGAGGTTCATCCCCAGAAGCCCCGGCAACAAAAAGTCGATATACCGGGAACCGTGCTCGGTAGTTTCGGTGGTTTCTGTGAGCACCACATCCTGACGCCCCTCTTGGGCCTGCAATCGATTTGTGATCCGCATCTGCGCAATTTCGGACTCGGGTCGGGTGGGATCGTAATTGAGATGAAGATTTGGGTTTTCGCCGGAGACCATCACCGCGACCGCCCCGGAGCGGAGTTTTCGAGCCGCGAGGACCGTGTCTTCGAATGCAATCAAGTGAATGAGACTATCCGCCTCTAAAGCCTGAACCCATTCCGTGCTTAATTGCCCCTCCACATAACCAACGTTGGCTTCATTCACGCCTCGGTTTTGAAAAGCAAAACTTAGAACTAAGGCCAGTACCACTGGAAACAGAAACACCCAAAACATGGCTTCCGGCTCTCGGATAAAAAGCAGGAAGCGTGAACGTGTTAGTTCCTTAATTTGGCTCATGAGTCCTCACAGCCCCCTAAGACTCCCGCAAGTTGCGGCCGGTTAGGGAAACGAACACATCTTCGAGCGTGGGTCGATGCAATCTCAAATCGGCCACCTCAAGCTCTTGCTTACGGATGCGATCCAACAGGGTGGGCAGCGCTTGATTTGTCTTCGATACCACCAGCTCAATCACGTCCCCGGAGCGTACGGTCAGCACTCCAGGAATGGTTTCAAGCTCAAGACTCGGAGCGCCACCGTCCTCAAGAGCAAACGCAATGATGTTCTCGGCATTCAAAGACCCAATGATCTCTTCTGGCGTGCCCTCGGCAATGATCTTGCCATGGTCCATGATCACAAGCTGATCGGATAAACGTTCCGCTTCATCCATGTAGTGGGTCGTAAGAAGTACCGTGCCCCCACCCGCTTTGAACTGTTCCACCACATCCCAAACTCTTCGCCTCGCCTGAGGATCGAGTCCGGTGGTGGGTTCATCTAGAAAGAGAATGTCGGGTTGGTTGATCAGAGCACAGCCCAAAGCCAAGCGTTGTTGCTGTCCCCCCGACAGCTTGATCGTTCGGGTGTCTCGCTTCTCTTCCAGGCCAACCACCCCGAGAACCTCCTCCGGGTCTCGTCCCTTCTTATAAAGGCTACGAAACAAGCGAAGAATCTCGGTGACGGTGAGCTTCTCTGGGAATCGGGTATCCTGGAGCTGAACCCCAATGCGTTCTCGGAGCCAGTCGCCGTGACTCGACCAGTTCTTCCCCAGAATCTCCACGGTTCCTGCATCACGATCGAGCAACCCCTCGAGGATCTCAATGGTTGTGGTCTTGCCCGCACCGTTGGGACCGAGAAGCCCGAGGCAAATTCCTTGGGGAACAGAAAACTGGATACCATCGACAGCGGTGAGATCTTCGTAGCGCTTCACCAAGCTGTGGACAGAAATTGCTGGTGGATTCATGGCCCCAAATACTCCCCTACCGAGTCTGGATTGGCAAGCACAACAAACGTTTGTGATATCCTCCCGCCATGATGAAGCGTTTGGTGAAATCTGCGATTGAAATCGGCGGACTCTATCGCCCCTACGGCTGGCTGCAGCGGAACAAGGGGCTGATTCTGACCTATCACGGCGTTACGACTTCCAAAGATAGGCAGGAGTGGTCACACCTACACGTGGACGAGTTTGAGCGTCAAATGACCTACCTCAAAAACCACTACCGCCCCATCTCTCTCTCACAACTCATGGACATGCTCGAAGCGGGCACCGTCGAATCCAACACCGCGGTGGTGACTTTCGATGACGGTTACCGTTCCGTTTATAAACTCGCCTACCCCATCCTCAAGCGCCTTGGTATACCAACCACCGTGTTCCTCATCAGCGAGTTCTTATCTGAAAAGGAACAAACACCCGGGTATATATGGCCCGACAAGATCACAACCTGGCTCGACTCCACTCGGGACAAGCATGTGGACCTTAGCCAGTTTGGCCTTGGGCGCTATAGCTTGGACACCCCGGAGAAAGCCTACGCCGCCCGGGGGCAGATCACCAAAGAACTCAAGCTCAAGCCGATCGCGAAACGCGATGAGGTCATGAACTTCTTGAGTGACAAGTTTGAGAGCGCGGTGAATCATGAAGCCTTCGCAACCTACCACCCCATGAGCTGGGATGAAGCCCGAACCATGGGGCAAGACGAGTTAATTACTCTTGGCGGACACACGCGCACTCATCCGATCTTGAGTCGGGTTGAGGAAAAAGACTTGGATGGAGAAATTGCAGGAGGAAAGGCAGACGTCGAAGCGAAACTTGGCTATTCGATTGACGAGTTCGCCTACCCCAACGGGCGGGATATCGATATCAGCCCCGCTTCTAGAACCGTTGCTCAATCCTCGTTTCGGTGTGCCGTTACCACGGTTGAGGGCTTGAATGAGCCGGGAGAAGATCCGTTTATGCTGAAGCGCATGAATATTGGGAGCGACCTAACTTTCTCGCGTTTCAAAGCCTTGCTTTCCGGAATCTACAGCCGCTGAGAACTCGTCGCCGCCACCCCATGGAGCTAATACGTTGAGCGAAGTTACGATTGAAAAAGCAACCGGCTTTGAAGACGCTCAGCGACTCTACGGTCGAGCCATTCCGTCCGGCAAAACGAGCAAATTCGACTGGCTCTACGCCCAGAACCCGGCCGGCAAGGCCGATGTTTACCATGCTAGAGATACCAGCTCCAACGAGGTCGTCGGGGTCTACGCCATCTATCCCATGAAGTTTTCCTGGTACGGCTCCGTGATTGACGTTGGCCAGGCCTTCGACGCGGTGGTGCTTCCCGAATACCGGGGGCAGGGTATTTTCAACCGATTCCTTGAGTTCTCTTCCAAAGACATTCAGGACAAGTACAAGTTTATGATTGGGTTTCCCAACCACTTGTCGCGCGGCGTTCTCTATCGAGCCGGGTGGCTCAACATTGGTGACCTGGAAACCTACTCTCTGCCTCTCACCGGAGCCGCTTTTGGCAAGAAAGCGGGATCTGGTCCCCTGGGCAAGCTTTTAAGCTCTCTGCTGTCTTTACCAACGGGAGCCTACCGGTCGTTTCACCTAAACCGAATCGACTCCAGGCAGGTCGCCGCACAGCCTATGAACAACTGCCCCGAAGACATAGCGCGGATCACCAAGAGTATCCAGAATCGAAACCCGGTGTCTGCGGCCCGCACACCGGCGTTTGTAAACTGGCGCATGCTCACCGCTCCGGTACAAAACTATGTTTCTTTCAAACTCGAAAAAGATGGAGACCTAATTGGTTACGCCGTCATACGACGCAGTGATAACTCAGGTGAACTTGTGGATTTTGTGGTAACCCCAAAACTTGCGGCCCCCGCACTGAAAGTCTTGGTGTTGGAGTGCGTATCGAAGGGACTTGAAACGCTTCACTTTCAAGTCTCGACCCACAGCTATGTGACGAGTGCCATCCAAAAACTCGGCGCCCGAAAGCGCAAGGAAGTGGCCCCCGTCATTTTCTATCCGCTTTTGTTTTCAGCAGACCAAGTGAAGTACGAAGACTGGTTCCTGACTCACGCCGACACCGACTGGGTGTAACAACGCAGTCTCAGTCGATGGAATCGAAGACAATGTCTTCGCGGCCTGCCAGTTTTTGCTTGATGGCCGATACGACCGTATCCAAATGCTCTGGGCGATGAACAAAGTTTAAGTTTTCGGTGTGAATGGTGAGCACGGGGCAAAGATCGAAGTGCTCTAACCATTCTTCGTAAAACTGATCGAGAAGGGACAGGTAATCCCCGTCAATTCCCTTCTCCATTTCACGTCCCCGATTTTGAATGCGATCCACCAAAACTGGGACGGGAGCTTTCAAATACAAAAGCAGATCAGGGCGGGGCAGACTCTCAGACACGAGAGCATAGACTTCTTTGTAGGCCTGATACTCCGAGGTGGACATGTTTCCCAGATGATGAAGAACTCGGGCAAAAATATGAGCGTCTTCGTAAACGCAGCGATCGGCAATGGATGAAGCTGGGTCGGCCGCGAGCTCGCGATGCTGATTGGCCCTGTGCCCCAGGAAATAAACCTGAAGATGAAAGGACCAACGCTCCATAGACTCATAGAAGTCTTTGAGAAAGGGATTGTCTTCTACCGACTCAAAGGCGGTTTTCCACCCCAGACGTGCCCCCACGCGATCCGTGAGAGACGTCTTCCCTACTCCGATATTACCTGCGACAAGTACAAAGCTTTTTCCCATGCCGGTAAGTGTAACCGGCTATGAGAAAAGCTCCCAGCCCCCGATTATTTGGGGGGCGTAAACACAAAGGGCGTCTGGAAGGTTACGGTTCCCTCGGGAATGGCCGGAAATTTCCATCCCTTGATCTGGGAAACCGCACATTGGGAGAGAGCCCCCGACCCCAAGCTGTTCGAAACCACCTTCACATCACTCACTCGGCCGCTGGCCAGGACCGTAATCGCCACCACCAGCTTCCCTCGAAGGCCCGGCGACTTTTTTAGCTCATTGTCGTAGCAAAACTCAATTCCTGCAGAGTAGCGCTTTACAACAGCTAAGAGAGATGCGTTCGTGCGGTAGCTTCCCTCTGCACCACCCGCTTTGCCTCGACCACCCCGTCGTCCGCCCGCGCGACCGGAGGCGGAGCTTCCTTTGCCGGTTCCCCCAACGGTCTCAACACTCAGGAGATCGCTACGCAGTTGGGACCCGGTGCCACCCGTAGCAACCCCACCTCCTGCCGAAGGCGCATCGGCGACCTGGGCTAACTGGGATGTTCCCCGAGCAGATGGCTTCGCCCCCCGTCCTTTTCTTGCACTCACCTCACGCTTTGTTTTGGTTTGCGTAAGCGAGGTCGAAAGGCTGCTCAAACTCTTT
Organism: Candidatus Eiseniibacteriota bacterium; assembly: GCA_013003415.1. Classification (GTDB taxonomy): domain Bacteria; phylum Eisenbacteria; class RBG-16-71-46; order JABDJR01; family JABDJR01; genus JABDJR01. The sequence continues at coordinate 12,954 of JABDJR010000302.1, forward strand.
TCTAAGGAAGCGGTTGTTTCTTTGAGAGCTGAGGAAACCTCGGCTTTGGCTTTCTCCCGGCCAAGTTGCCCTTTGTCTGCATCGATCGGTTTGGGTTTTGCACGCCTCGGCGTCTCTAACTGCGCCGGTTTCGGTGGGGGTGTTTCCGCCTTTACTTCTGGAGCTGGCTCCGGTTCCTTCTCCTTCGGTTCAGAAGTGGGATTGGGAACTTGTACATCGGCCGCAGGAACCGGGGGCGCCACAGGCTTCTCCAGAATCAGTTTTGCGAAACGTTCCGGTACCTCTTCGACATCATCCATAAGTTGAACTCGCAAAGGAGTGATGAGCACGACAAGCAAGAGGATGAGAGCCAGACCGGTTGCAATCGTCAGACACCGCTGCAGGAGTGGATCGATCGTCCCCAGAATGGGTTGTTGGTATAGCTTTGGAGTTAGAGCTGACATACAGGCCT
>JABDJR010000333.1 GCA_013003415.1 Candidatus Eiseniibacteriota bacterium
CGGTACCGTGCTCGTTGCCGCTCTTTTAGTGATTGTAGCTCTTGTTGTGGTGGTAACCGCTATCAGCATGACCTCCATGGTGGAGAAAACGACCACCGTCAATCACAAGATTTCTAATCGTGCTCTCTACGCTGCGGATTCCGGCGTCGAAGCCATGAAGCAGACCATGAGCGCCTACGCTCGAGGCAAGCTCGACAGCCTGAATGCGGCCTGGCCCGGAAACGGGGCCATCATTAGCAATCCCAGCGACTTCTTTCCCACGGGTGGTTTGACCAGCAGCAATGGGTCCGACCCGGTTTATACGGGTAACGTAACCTTCGATTTCCGCGATAGTGTGCTGGCCGGTCAGAGTCAGGTGTACGACTACAACTACACCATCACAAGCTCGGGTAGCTACAACGCGTCGTCCCGCTCCATCGTGAGTGAAGGTCGCCTGCGCGTTTCCGCCACCCGTGGCTCGTTCGCCGACTATTTGATCTTTACCGACGATCATGTCACGCCGAGCGGCCATGACATTTGGTTCCACACATCAGGCTATTTTGATGGGCGCGTGCATTCCAACGGAAAGCTCAGACTAGCCGGATTCCCGACTTTCGAAGATCTTGTAACAAGCGGCATCCAGGAGGCCTGGTACAACAATAACAACTCCCCGGTCAGCCTTGATGCTAACTTTAACTCCACCATTGACGTGCCCAATTTCTACGGTGGATTTGATCGCGCTGTTCCAACCATCAACCTACCAACCAACTCTTTTAGTCAGGAGCGGGCATCGCTGGGTGGAAACGCAGCCGACACAAATCCCATGACCGACACCGAACGTCGGAGCCTGCTGGGAATCGGTGGCACCGGCCCGCTTACAAATGGGGTTTATGTACCCAACAGCGGCGGCTATCTCTCGGGTGGTATTTACGTGGCCGGCGGCGCTGAAAGAATGCGGCTTTTGGTTGATGGTACCGATCGGCAAGTCATTCAGATCCGTGATCGATCCGGAAACGATACTGAAGTCACCATCGACTACGTCAACGGAACTACCACGGTGGATCCACCATCCGCCAGCGCCACAACCTACACCGGAACTCCGTCTGGTTCCCTTTACAGCAACGGTCAAATCGATGATCTGCGTGGTCCGGACCGCAGTGGATCGACCGTCGTGCCCGCCTTGGCTCCGGAACACAAAATGACGATCTCATCGAACTCCGACATTATCATCGAACGAGATTTGGCTTCTAAAGACTTTGACGGCGGCGAGAGCATTCTTGGACTGTTCTCTAGCGGCGGGAATGTCCGTATCGGATCCGGCGCCCCAGATGATCTTCAGATTGACGCCTTCGTCATGGCTTCGGATAACAACAAAGTCTTTACCGTGGACAACTACGATACGGGTTCATACCGAGGCCAAGTTCATCTTCGCGGTGGCATGATCACCAATGTCTATGGCGCCTTCGGAACCTTTGATGGGAACGGGGTCACCACGGGCTACGGCCGAGACTTCCGATATGATCGTCGTGGACTCATTCCACCCTACTTCCCGCTCACGCAGCGGTTCGTCACAGACGAACCTGTACCGGTCGTGCTCGCGTGGAGGGAGCAGTGAAGAAAAACCGGCGCGGTTTATTTCTAGTCTTCTTCAGTCTTGCCGGGTTTGCTGCTCTAGTCGCCCTGGACAACTCGCGACTTCAAGATCGATCCAACCCCAGAACGGCGGTTCACGAAAAAACGGGGGTTTCCCCAGACTTGGCTAAGAAACAACGGGAAGCGGCTCGGAACCCCAACCGTGTTTCGACCCCCGCTAAAAAGTCGGAGACCCCTCGCGCCAAGAAACGACCATCCGGCGCGCGAAAGACCATGTGAGGCTTCGTGCAATATGTACGGCTCGTGCAATTTGCACGGTTCTTGCGCAAGCTGCCCCTCCAAAAACCTTGTAACTCCAAACACCACATGCATCTAGGCGGTTTTTAAAAGAAGAAATTCCTCAAGTCTTCCGACTTCCAAGTCGATCTATAAGACAAAACCGGATATGACGTGCACCCCGTACCAAACGTCACTTCCTATTGAAGAGGTTCTTTTAGATGCGACAACATACAACAAATCTTTTGGGCAACGAAAAGGGAATGGCTCTTGTAGCTTCTCTTTTGGTCATGGTTGCTATCACGGTCATAGTTGTTGCGGTCAGTGTCACATCACAGGTGGAAAAATCCACGACGGTGACGCATCGGACATCCAACCGCGCTTTATACGCGGCTGATTCCGGCATTGAAGCCGCAAAACAGCAAATGACCCTATTTGCAAAATCTGCTCTCGACAGTTTGAACAGTGTCTATGGAGGCACCGGCGCAATCATCCCTAGCCCGCAAACTTTCTTTCCAAGCCTGGGACTGGGATCAAGCCACACGGGCTCTCCGGCCTACGCCGCAAACACGTCCTTCTCGTTTGAAGACAGCACTTTGGATCTCCAAAGCCAGGCTTTCAACTTCAAATACACCATCACAAGCACGGGAACCTACAACGGTTCCTCTCGTTCGGTAGTGAGTGAGGGTCGCTTGCGCGTTTCGGCCACCCGTGGGTCGTTTACCGACTATCTGATTTTCACGGACAAGCATGCCATGGTTGGCGGTACGCCTATCTGGTTTACGACCTCGACTACCTTCGACGGTCGTGTCCACACGAACGACAAACTGCGCTTTGCCTACTACCCGACCTTCCATGATCACGTGACAAGCGTTTCTAACACAGCCGACTATTACAACTACGGAAGCGCGCTTACGCTAAATGCCGACTACAACGGCACCAAAGACGTTCCAAACTTCTACGGAGGCTTTGATCGCGGCGAAGCCAACATTGCTCTTCCGACCAACTCTTACAGCCAGGAGCGGGCCTCCCTGGGCGGAAACCCGGCAGACACGACACCGCTCACCAACGCGGAACGTCGCAGCCTCCTGGGTATGACGGGCACCAGCTCCGTTCCCGCCGGCGTCTATGTACCCAACAGCGGCGGTTACGTCAGTGGCGGGCTCTACATTTCCGGTGACGCCAAGAATGCGGAGTTCAAGGTGGACACCAACAATCGCCAAGAGATTAAAATCAAAGATGCGAATAACCTTTGGACCACCGTTACCATCAACCATGCGGCAAATAACACGACCGTCGTTCCCCCCTACGGATCGACTCAAGTGTACTCCGGTGTCCCGCGCGGGATTATGTATACGAAGGGGTCGATCCAGGATATGCGCGGCCCCGCACGATCCGGTAGCACGATTCCTCCAGCCATCCACTCCAATACACAAATGACAATCGCCGCCACCGGAGACATTCGACTCCAGTCGGACTTCACCTACCAGGACTACAACAATGGTGAGAATGTCATTGGTCTCTTCACGAGTGGCGGCAATGCCCGCATCGGTACATCCGCTCCGGACAACGTAAAGATCGACGCCTTTGTCATGACTTCCGGCACCGACAAATCTTTTACTGTAGACAACTACAACTACGGCTCCGATCGCGGGCAGGTCCGCCTCACCGGAGGCATGATCTCCAGCCGTTATGGCGCTTTCGGAACCTTTGGCTATTACGGAACCACCGGATACGGTCGTGACTTTAAGTACGACCGTCGCGGAAAGATTCCGCCCTACTTCCCTTTGACCCAGCGGTACACAACAGACGACCCGATTCCCCTAACTCTCGCTTGGAGGGAAAACTAGAATGCAACGAAAGAACAACAACGGTGGACTGGTTTTTCTCCTTGCCCTTGCCCTTGGCGTGGCGGGTTTCGTGACCTGGGACCAAACAAATCAGAACCCCGCCGATTTAGCCGACGACACTCCGGTAGCTTTGGAGCGGGCCAGTATGAGTGACGGCGTCCTAGCCGTCCCTGCGGGAACCACTTCCGAAGCTACTCCCGAAGGTACTCCCGAGGATAAGATCGATCCCAACGATCCGAAAACTCACCTACCTAAAGGCGAAATTGCTTATCGGTAATCGGCAACCGGAATAGAACCTCTGGAAACCTAAAAGGGGCGGGGCTACCATCAGTGAATGGAAGCTCCCGCCCCTTTTTCTTTTGCACCCCTAGAGCCTCTCCATCCGGAGCGGCGAGTCATCCTCATCTTTGTGGACGGTCTTGGTCTTGGCGATAAGACGGCAGCCAGCAATCCTCTTCGAGACCACCACCTAAGACTTTTAGCAAACCACCTGCCCAAAGGGTGGGCGCCTCCCCATGAGGAGGGCGGACGCCTGAAGACCCTACCGCCGGTGGTCCGGAGCAAAGAGTCCTACCCGGACGAAACCATCATGGCCTGTGATGCCTCCTTGGGTCTCACCGGACTCCCCCAGAGCGCCACCGGTCAGACCGCCATGATGACCGGAGTCAATCCCGCCCTTGTACTTGGTCACCACGTTACCGGATTTCCCTCTCCAACACTGAAACGTCTCCTCATGGAGCACTCGGTCTTTTTGAAGCTGAAGAAGAAGGGAATCCCTTGCGTGTTTATGAACGCATTTACCCCTCGGTTTTTTCAAGAGCCTAAAAAGATCTGGAAGATGGGGCGGCTGGGCTCCTTGTCTTGGGCCTACCGAGCTTCAGGTTTGCCTTTTCTTTCCTTCGAAGATTTGAGAAACGAGCGAGCTGTTCTTTTTGACCTTGCGCAGGATTCGGCCTTCGCCCGGTCGCATGAACTCCCGAGAATTACTCCGGAGAAAACTGGCCAAAACCTCGTGCAGGGGAGCCGGCCCTATAAATTAGCCGTTTTCGAGTACTTTGAAACAGACAAGGCCGGACACCGTCGTGATCTTGCCTATGCGGTCCATGTTTTGCGGAAGCTGGAGCGCTTTCTGGAGGCGGTTCGTATCCAGGCCGCCAAAGAGCCCTCATGCACAGTGATCATTACCAGTGATCACGGCAATATCGAGGATTTAAGCACAAAGAGCCACACCCATAACCCCATACCCTGCATCATTTTAGGGGATCAATCCGAGTATTTTCGAAGCCGCCTCGGCCGCCTCGAGTACATGACCCCCGCTCTCCTGGGGTACTTGGCTTCACCCGCGGAAAAGCCGTGAACTAATTTGCCCTGAAATCCGTATTATTTAGAGTTCCTCTAGCTAGTACTCCCCTTTTTCGTCGAGTGCGGTAAAATCCGTCCTCGCCGATTGAACACATCGTCGGCGTTTCCGAGATTTGGCACCTCCCCCCTTAGCCGTGCCCACATAAGAACGTCTCGAGATCCGGATCGACTCCGATTTTTATCTTCAGAGGAGAATGAATCATGAATCACCTGCGAGGGCTGTTTGCGGCCTTAGCGCTTGTAGCAACCGTGGGGTCAGTCATGACCACCCCCGCGTCTGCTCAGAACTTGAAAAAGTTTGAGAAGAAAGTCACCGAGTTTACGCTCGACAACGGCTTGCACTTCATTATTGTCGAACGGCACGAAGCTCCCGTGGTTTCCTTCATGACCTACGCGAACGTGGGCGGAGTGGACGAAGTTAAGGGTGTCACCGGCATGGCTCATATGTTTGAGCACATGGCGTTCAAGGGCACCAGCGACATCGGCACCAAAGATCCGGCCGCGGAACGCGAATGCATGGACCGCGCCGATGCTCTTTACGATGAGTGGCGCCGTGAAAAAGCCAAAGGATCGCGTGCCAACCCCGACGAAATCGCACGGCTTGAAGAAGAGTTCAAGGCGGTCGACGAGTCCTGCCGCGAGTTCATTGTGCCGGCTGAGTACGATCAACTCCTTACCTCAAATGGTGCTACCGGGCTCAACGCCAGCACCTGGTACGACGAAACCCGCTACTACCTAAACCTTCCCTCCAACAAGCTGGAGTTGTGGTTCGCTCTGGAGTCCGTTCGCTTCCTCGATCCGGTTCTACGTGAGTTCTATCAAGAGAAAGACGTCGTTACCGAAGAACGTCGCATGCGTACGGAAAATCAGCCCATCGGAAAACTTCTGGAAGAAACCGTCAGCGCCGCCTACAAGTCTCATCCCTACGGTGAGCCTGTTGTCGGCCACATGAGTGACATCCATAGCTACACCCGGGAAGAAGCACGCAAGTGGTTCGAAACCTACTATGGCCCCGGCAACCTCACGATTTGCATCGCCGGCGATGTCGATCCGGATGAAGCTAAAAAGCTCGCCAAGACCTATTTCGAGCGCCTTCCTGTTCGTCCCGAGCCTCCGCTCGTCGACACGGTAGAGCCGCCTCAATTGGGCGAGCGTCGCGTGACCATTGAAGACCCGGCCCAGCCTGCGGTTCTCATTGCCTATCACAAACCGGATATGTTCCACGAAGACGCAGCTGTCTTCGATGCCATTTCCGACATCATGGGCAGCGGTCGCACCTCGCGGTTAAATAAGGTCTTGGTGAAAGAGAAGAAGATCGCGGTTGCCGCGGGTGGCTTCGCCGGCTTCATCGGCGGAAAGTTTCCCGACCTCTTCCTATTCTTTGCCATTCCTTCCCAAGGCCACACGGCGGCTGAGTGTGAAGAAGCTATTCTGGCTGAAATTGAGAAGATGAAGAACGAGTTGGTCGAGGCCGATGAGCTTCGGAAGTCCAAAACCCGCGCTCGAGCCGGCCTTATCCGTCAGCTGGGCTCCAACTCCGGACTTGCCTTCCAGCTTGCCGGTTACCAAGCCAAGTATGGTGATTGGCGTCGTTTGTTCACCGAGATCGACGACATTGAAGCCGTGACCGCCGATGACATCAAGCGTGTTGCCAACGAGTATTTCAAGAAGAACAACCGCACGGTCGGTTCGTTAGTCACTGAAGAAAAAGACGTTCAGACCGAGAGCTAAGCTCTAAGAGGAGTCTAAATATGAATGCGAAACATCGCCTTCTTACGCGATTGACTCTCAGTGCGGTGGCTTTGCTCACCGTAGTGGGAATGGCCAGTGCGCAGATCCAAGATCCGCGTGACATGGATTTTCCAAAGTTAAACGACATTGTCACCCCCGAAGTAAAGCGAGTGACACTACCTAAC
>JABDJR010000336.1 GCA_013003415.1 Candidatus Eiseniibacteriota bacterium
GTGCGGCGCCCTTTGCTTTGCCGAACTCGTGGCCATGTTTCCTAAAACGGGCGGCGCGTTCATTTTCCTTCGCGAAGGTTACGGCCGCTTCCCCGCCTTTTGCTATGGCTGGAGCTACATGCTCGTCACGACTCCCGCCTCAATCGCGGCGGTGGCGGTGGTGTTCGTGGCTTACCTGGCTCGCGTGGTTCCCATCACCGACGCCCAGAGACCTTGGATTGCCGCCGGAGTTTGCCTGCTGGTCACGGTGATCAATGTCATTGGGGTTCGTCTAGGCACGTGGTCCTTAAAGATTCTGACCGGCGCCAAGATTCTCGCTCTGGCGGCACTCATGATTGGGGCGCTTCTCTTTGGTAAGGAGGCCGAGACGGGTACCGCTCTCTTGAATGGCTCAGATCTTGGGGTGATGGCAGCCTTAGCCGCTTCACTCGTAGCCGTGATCTGGACCTACGAAGGCTGGTCCGAGGGGCCAACCTTGGCCGGCGAAATGAAGCGCAAGAAAGACGTGGTCATTGCGCTCATCGTGGGAACCCTGGGCGTCACTCTCCTCTACGTGGTTCTGAACTTCGCCTATCTCAAAGTGCTGGGCGTGGAAAAGGTCGTGGCCAGCGACTCGGTGGCCGTCGACATGGCCCAAAGCGTGTTTGGCATTCGGGGCGGCAACTTCGTGACCGGGCTGGTGCTGGTCTCCACTTTGGGCTCCATCAACGGAATGGTGATCGGAGCCTCCCGCATCTTCTTTGCCATTGCACGGGATGGATTGTTCTTCGAACGTTTTGGGCGGGTTTCCAAGTGGGGAACCCCCAGTTGGGCCTTAGCTTTGGTCGCTCTCGTGTCTGCCGTGTACTGCCTCAATAGCAGCTTTGAGTCGATCATCCGATACTTTGTTTTCGTCTCCACCTTCTGGTTCGTCTTGAACATCTTCTCGGTGGCCATTCATCGGCGCCGTTCTCCCAAGGCGGAGCGACCCTTCAAGGTGCCGCTGTACCCCATCCCCATGCTTGTCTATCTCGTCGTAGCGATCGGCCTTTTGGTGCAGCTCTTTCGGGACAACCCGAAGGACTCGCTCTTGGGGCACATGGTGTTAGTGATCGCCCTCCCCACCTACTGGCTCTGGAATAGGGCGACAAATAGGGGTTCTAGCGCTTAGCCGACGCGACTTTCTCTTGTCAAATGTTCCCGGCTTCGCTTTACTCCTCTTTCGAAATCTTTTAGACCCTTATCCTCACTCGCAACCAAGAGATCATCATGGCAACCAAAACCAAGAAGAAAGAAAAAGAGAAGGCCAAGGCCAAATCTAAGGCCAAGAAGAATGGCCAAATCACCTTGAACGCTCGGACCGCCGACCGGCATGTGCTGTATGAAGAGGCGGTTCAGTGCGTGGAAGCCGATCTGGATTTCTTTTCAAAGGTCTTTAAGAAGACTCGGGGATACGCTCCGCATACCCTGCGCGAAGATTTCTGCGGCACCGCGAGCTTGGCTTGTGAATGGGTAGCGAGGCACGAAGAAAATCGAGCTTGGGGAGTCGACCTCGATCGCCCGACTCTCGATTGGGGTATCAAACATCACCTTTCCCGACTTGGAGACGATCAGGACCGGGTCACGCTCATTGAAGGCGATGTGCTCGCCTCTCCCAGCCCTGCGGTTCAGGTAACCGCGGCGCTCAACTTTTCCTATCAGGTCTTCAAGGATCGGAAGACTCTGCTCGCCTACTTCAAGAATGCCTACTCGGGCCTTGCCGACGATGGCATGTTCTTTCTCGATGCTTTTGGCGGCACCGAATCGATGGAAGAAAACGACGAGGATCGTCGCATTTCCCCGGCCACTCGGCCCGACGGCAGCCGTCTTCCCGCCTACACCTACATCTGGGAACAGGCTTCCTTCAATCCCATCGACCACAACATCGTTTGTCATATCCACTTCAAGTTCAAAGACGGGTCGAAGCTCAAGAAAGCTTTTACCTACGACTGGCGACTGTGGACGTTGCCCGAACTTCAGGAACTGATTCTGGAAGCCGGATTCTCGCGAGCCGACGTCTACATGGAAGGCTGGGACGACGACGAAGACGAAGCCGATGGCATCTTCAAGAAGAAGACGCGCGCCGAGAACATGGCGGGCTGGGTTGGCTATGTGGTGGGGATCAAGTAGCTGTAATCGGGATAGCGCGGCGGTGACGTAACAGTTTCTTTCTATTCCGATTCACTGTTGCCTTCAACAAGTTTTTTAACCAAAGCCCAAAATGGCGATACCATTTACGGTTACGGCCCGAAGCTTCTTTTGATTTTTCCCCAAGAGGCGGGCTCAATTCCGGTGACAGGCCCACAACCGAACGCAGGGAGCGCGCCCATGACAACGCCGTTCACAACTGCTGGTGAGTTTTGGGCAACCCCGAAGTCGTCAACGCTTGCCCCACAAAATCTGGGGTCGGAAACCAGAACGCCCTCGAACCAGTCGATTGGGTAGACGACGGAGCCGTTCCCTAGGTCTCCACCGGAGTTTTGCCAAAGAATGTTTTGACCGATCGCATTGACGTCTCGACAGAGAGTTCCAACCGATTCTATATCGCGACATACTATCCCGCAGCCGTAGTTGAATGCGATGATGTTGTTCTCAATTCGCAAGCCTATCCCCCCCCCTGAATGTTATTCCCCCTCCACTGCAACCTGACTCTCCTCCTCCTGAATTGAACACGATTGTGTTGTGGGTAATGAATATTCCCTGATTCGAAAACCGGGGGCTTGTGAATACATATATTC
>JABDJR010000343.1 GCA_013003415.1 Candidatus Eiseniibacteriota bacterium
GGTTTTAGGGGGAGCGGGGTTCTTAGGATCCCATCTCGCCGAAAAACTCCTCCAAAAAGGACACGCGGTCCGCGTGTTTGATCGTCCCAATGCCAACCGCGACAACTTGGCCGCCGTGGCCGGCGACGTGGAGTTTTTGGGTGGCGACTTTTCCAATCAAACCGACTTGGAGCTTGCCCTCGACGGCGTGAAGACGGTGTATCACCTCATCTCCACCACGATTCCCTCCACCTCCAACGAGAACCCGGTCTACGACGTAGAAACCAACTTGGTTCCCACGCTACATCTCTTAGATGCCTCGCTCCGGCACAAGGTTGATCGGATTGTGTTTCTGTCGAGTGGAGGCACGGTCTATGGCAAGCCAGAAACGCTTCCCATTCAGGAAACGCACAACACCGAGCCTCAGGTTTCCTATGGGCTCATCAAGCTGACCATCGAACGGTACCTGGCGCTTTACCATCGACTGCACAAGCTTTCTTCCACCATCATTCGTCTGGCGAATCCCTACGGGCCCCGCCAAAACCCGGACGCTCCCCAAGGAGCGGCCGCAGTCTTCTTGGGAAAAGCGGCTCAAGGGAAGCCCATCCAAATCTGGGGCGATGGAGGTGTGGTACGCGACTACATCTATGTGGACGATGCGGTTCGGGGCGTCATGGCCGCGGCGAACGGTCCCTCGAGTTTTGCCGCTTACAACATCGGTTCGGGAGTTGGGGTCAGTCTGAAAGAGTTGATCGAAGGCATTGAAAAGGTGTCCGATCGGAAACTCGACGTGGCCTACACCCACGGCCGCCCCTTCGATGTGCCCGCCAATGTGTTAGACATCAGCGCGGCTCAGAGAGACCTCAACTGGAAGCCCGAGGTGGGCCTGGAAGACGGGCTCAAACGCACCTGGGACTGGCTAAGAGCCACGCTGGGAGAGCGTTCCTAGATGCGCCCACCCGCACCCACCTATCCCGACATCAGTCTCTCCATTTTTTTTCCTGCCTACTACGACGAACACAACATTCCGAAAGTGGTCGAAGGCGCGTTAGCTGTGGTTTCGGAAATGGGGATTTCCGACTACGAGATTATTATTGTGGAAGATGGTAGCCCGGACCGCACCGGGGAAGTGGCCGACGAACTTGCGGAAAAGCATGAACATGTTCGCGTGATTCATCACGAAAAGAATAGGGGCTACGGAGCTGCTCTTCATACCGGGTTCATGGCGGCCAAAAAGGAAAACGTCTTTTATACCGACGGCGACAACCAATTCGACCTGAGTGAACTCCGGCGATTTGTGGCGCTGCTTCCCTACACCGATATCGTTTCCGGGTTTCGTATCCAGAAGCAGTATTCCACCAATCGAAAGTTCACCTCCGCCACCTACAACTTGGTGCTGCGTCTGCTGTTCGATATCCATGATCGTGATGTTGACTGTGCCTTCAAGCTGTACCCCACCGAGTTGTTCAAGAAGTTCGAGATCGAGTCACGAGACGCTTTCATCGACGCCGAAATCGCTATCCAAGCCCGCCTTCTGGGATACAAGTCCATGGAAGTCGGGGTCCGCCATTTGCCCCGCATGGATGGTATTTCCACCGGAGCTCGGCCAACCGTCATTTTCCGTACCTTCCGTGAGATCTATCGGTTCTACAAAAAGTACGGAAAGCGGATCAAAGAGTTAAAGAACACGCATGGAGCATGAAGTCTACGATGCCTTCTTTGAGGCCGAAGACAACCACTGGTGGTTTGAGGGGCGTCGGCGCATCCTGAACTCGATTCTCGATCAAGTCTTTCCTACGGGGGGGCTCCAGATCGCAGATGTGGGCTGTGGTACCGGAGGAATGGCACGACTCCTAAATCAGTATGGAACTGTTACGGGCGTCGATGAGGCCCCGGAGGCCCGCGAATACTGCGCTCGGCGGGGTTTGCCCATTGTGCTAACCCCAGAGGAATGGGACCAAGAAGGGAAAACCTTCGACCTGGTGACCTCCTTCGATGTGGTTGAGCATGTCGAAGATGATGTAGCTTTCTTAGAGTCTCTGAAAGCCCGGTTGAGCCCGTCCGGTTGGTTGCTGGTGACGGTGCCTGCCTATCAGTTTATGTGGAGTGTGTTCGACGAGATGAATCATCACAAGCGTCGATACACCCGAGGAAGATTGAAACAGAGTTTAGCCAAAAGCGGTTTTGAAGTGGAGCGCATGAGCCACTTCAACACCCACTTGTTTCCCGGGGTTTTAATCATGCGTATGATTGAAAAAGTAAAACCGGAAGACCCATCCATGACCCCACAACAACATTTAGAAAAGTGGTTTCGGGTGGGACCGTTGAATAGTTTTTTTGCCAATGTTTTTGCCTCAGAACGCCATTGGCTTCGTCGGGGAGATCTCCCTTTCGGAAGTTCGATTGTTGCCTTGGCCAGACCAAAACGCACTTAGGAGCAGGGTCGTTTGAAACAGATTGTGACGAACAAATCCGGCGAGCTGAAAGTTCTTGAAGTTCCCGCTCCGGGCATCAGCCCGGGTCAGGTTTTAGTACGGACTCACTTTTCGCTAATCTCCGCCGGCACCGAAGGAGCCCAAATCCGAGAGGGCAAAGCTGGTCTCCTCACCAAGGTGAAAGATCATCCCGAACAGGTGCAAATGGTCTTGGGGAAACTCAAGAAAGAGGGGATCAAGTCGGTCGCCTCCCAGGTGCGCGAGAAACTAAAAGAATGGAAAACCCTCGGATATTCCCTCTCCGGAGTGGTGATTGGAGTGGGGGAAGGCGTCACCGATCTTAAGGTGGGCGATCATGTCGGGTGTGGCGGTGCCGGCTACGCGGTTCACGCGGAAATCGTTTCCGTTCCCAAAAACCTTGTGGTCAAAATCCCCGAGGGCGTGAGCATGCGCGACGCTTCCTTTGTGACGCTGGGGACCATCGCCCTACACGGTGTCCGCGAAGCACAACCCACCCTTGGTGAATTCGCTTTGGTGCAGGGGTTGGGTCTTGTAGGGCAACTTGCGGTTCAGTTCCTAAAAGCTTCCGGGGCCCGGGTCGCGGCCACCGATCTCAGCGAAGAGCGGATGGCTCTGGCCAAAAAACTCGGTGCCGATCTTGTCTTACCCGCAAACGAAGACGCTCAGGCGTCTATTGCCGCCTGGACCGGGGGAGCCGGAGTGGACATGGTGCTGGTTTGTGCCGCCACCCAGTCCAGCGGACCCCTCGAGACCGCCTCAAAACTCGCCCGCGACAAGGGACGCATTGTCGTAGTGGGCGATGTGGGCATGGAATTATCCCGGGGCCCCTTCTTTCGCAAGGAACTTGGCTTCAGTCTCAGCC
>JABDJR010000386.1 GCA_013003415.1 Candidatus Eiseniibacteriota bacterium
GGCCCGCACCGATCGGAGTATCGCCGGTTGAGGTTGAGGTTCCCTTCACAATGGTGAACACGTCATCGGCGGTGCCCGAGGTATTCACAAACGTGGCGTCGAGCTGGTTGCCGCTAATGTCCAACACGACCGAACCCAGCACGTTGATCGAGGTATGCATGGCAGGGTGATTCAAGCTGCCACCCGAGATCTTGCCCGAACTGCCGGCGGTGATATAAACCGTGCCTTCATTCGCGGCCAGGCCAAAGGTTCCCTTTTCATAGGCTCCATCGCCGTTCGGGTCGCCGTCGCCGCCATCTAGGATCATTGACGGAACTAGTGTACTGGAAACGTCGTAGTGACCGTCGAGCAAGAAGGATCGTTCGTAAGAGTGGGAGTGGCCACTCATCACCAGATCGACCCCGCCCGCTTCAAGAATCGGCAAGGCTTGCTCACGCATGTTCTTCATGCGCCCACTGCTGTCGCCGGCATTATCGGAATCATGCGATCCCTTGGTGTAAGCGGGGTGATGCCAAAAGGCAACCACCCACTTCTGAGCCGTGGCGGCGAGATCGTTGGTGAGCCAGTTGTACATGTTCACATCACTCGAGTTGGCGTCGGAGTCCAGGCAGATGAAATGGACTTGGCCGTAGTCGAAGGAATAGTACTCCTCGGTTCCCGAAATGGTGCCGCCGGCTTCCGCGTTCGTGGGCAAGGTGAAGATTTCGTAGTAGTCGTTGTTCAAACCCGAGTGCAGATCGTCGTGGTTACCACGGGTGGACCAAAGGGGGCTCCGACGCAAGATCGAAGGATACGTGTCGAACACGGCTGCCTGGTATTCGCTGTCGTTTCCCACGTTGTAGGCATTGTCCCCAAGCATGATCCATAGATCTTCCGGGCTCCCCGCGGACCAGTTGAGGTAGCCGTCGCGCACATTGTCGGCGTTGGTGTCGCCGGTACCGCAGTCGCCCAGGACCCAAACGCGCGTCTGCTCGTCGGTTCCAGGCAAGGGCGAGGTGAGGAAGTTAAAGGACGCGTCTCCCTCCAACGTGGTGTCAGTGGTTCCAACGGAATAATAGTAGAGCGTGTTGGGCGTGAGACCGGTGAGCTGGACTTCATGTTCAGTGGTCACGAGCAAGTCGTCTTCGTTCATGTTGAGGTTGCCCGCGCTGAGACCAAAGTTCACGCGGCTGTTGGTGGCCACGTCGGTACGCCAGCGCACGGTCATGGATGTTGGTGTACCCATTTGAAGGTAAGGCCCACGGGTGACCAAGGCCGGTAAGTTGGAGTAGAACAACTCCATGTCCATGGCGAGGTCGCTACTACCGTTTGACGCCTGATGGACTTCAATCGCAAGCACATTGTTGCCTTGAATCAGCGCCCCCAAACCCACCGCTGAAACATTGATTGTTTCGTAGGCGCCGGACTCATGGAGACTGGCGTAGGTGTTGTAGGTAATGGTTCCAGTAGGCATGGACTGGCGCGCGATTTCTTGGCCGTTTAAATAAGCAACAAAACCGTCGTCGTAGTTGGCGTCGAGAAACAGACTCGTGATGCTGGCCGGGTTTTCGTTGAGCGTGAACTCTTTGCGGAAATAGGTGGTGCGGTACTTGTTGTTGGCGTCGGGACCAAAGTCCGTGGTGGTGTTGATCTCGCTTTCGCCGTAGCCAAAGATCGCCGGGTCTTCACTCCACCCTGAGTCGTTGTAGCTCAACGGTCGCCATGCGGTGCCCAAATCGGTGCCGGTGTCGTTGAATCTCCAGTCGGAAAGTTGGGAAATCAGAATTGTGGTGTCGGTGGTGTAGAACAGTTCGGCGTCCCACAAGAGGTCGCTACTGGAAGCGTTTCTTTGATGCAGTTCCACCGCCAGTACATTGGTGCCGGGGCTTAGATTGTTGATGAATGCCGAGAGATTGATGGCTTCAAAGAAACCCGACTCGTGGCTATCGGCAAAGGAGTTGTAGGTCGCTCCCGGGGCGAGATCACGGCGGGCAACTTCCACCCCGTTGAGGTAGGCCGCAAAGCCATCATCGTGATCCGCGTAGAGAAACATGCTAGTGATGTCGTTGATGGGATCGGACAAGGTGAAATTGATACGGAAGTAGGTGGTGGGATAAACGTTGCTTGGGTTCCCACCAAAAGGAACCGGCGTGACCACTTCAGGCTCCCCGTAGCCGAGGGGCGATGGTCCGGAACTCCAACCCGTATCGTTGTAGGCCGAATCCTGCCAGGCGGTCCCTAAGTCGGTTCCGGTGGCGTTGTATTTCCACGTGTCGCCGGACTGCACAGGGAAGGCGGCGTGAACGGAAGCGGGAGCAAGTATGGAGGCAGCGAAGAGAATGAGAAGGGTTGCGAGAGAGAGACGTGTAGAAGTTGGGATCACGGTATTTCTCACTTGGTTAGAGCGCGGTGGATTTCTGCTTCGAGTTGTTGGACGAGATCGGTCTTTCGGAGTTTCGGAGAAAGCGCTTCAATGCAAAGCAGCGCTTCGGTGTAGGCGGCTTCTGCCTCTAATTCTCGGCCCGAGGCGCGCAAAACCGTGGCGCGACGGACCAAAAGGGTTTCTTTTCTCTGGAATTGGGTTTCAAGACGATCGAGACGCGCGAGGGCAGCGTCAAACCGTTTGAGCTGTTGCTCAAAAGCGACCGCTTCCAGCTCCAAGGACGTCACCGAGCCCAGGGCCTCAATCCCCTCATCGAGAATGCTGAGCCCGTCCTCGGTTTGTCCAAGGTCTTGGTAGGCCAAGGCAAGCTCGAGGTAGTGGCTCGGTCGGCTTTCGTGATCCAACTCCAGGGCGAGAGCTAAAGAGCGAACGGCTTCCTCGGGTTTTTGTAAGTCAAACAGAGCTGCGGCTCGCATGCGCGTACCGTCAATGTCGCGAGCCAAAGCCTCGTGATCAAGAAGCTGGAGACATGCTTCGGGTCGCGAATCGTCTAAAGCCAATTCGGCCCGGCAAAGGGTTAGGAGTCGAGGGTCGGCTCCAAGAGATTCTGCCTTTGTGTAGTCGGCTGCGGCCTTCTTAAAGGATTGGTGCTCTCGATGAAGTTCACCGCGGTGCAACCACAATTCGGGGCGTGAAGGCTCTTCTTCAATCGCTTTGGTGGCGGCTTCAATCAGCGCGTGCTCGGCCCCGTGACTCCAGGCCGTGCTGAAGCTTAGGCATAGCAAGACGCAACTCAGGGCGACGCCAAGGGCAATGGAGAATCTGCGGTGGGGGACACGGTGGATCAAGCCAGCCTCCAAGGAAGTGCCTCAAAAGCATATCTAATCCACTTGTCTCACACAACTCGTTCTAGAGGGCCTTGCGGGGTGAAATGGCCGCGTTGGCCATGAGCAAACCGGTCACAATGGACACGGCCACCATCAACATAAAGAAAGCGGCTTCCATTCCGGACACCACATTGTGGCTCAGCAGAGCCGACAAACTTTGAAAACCCAAACTTCCGGGTACGAGCATGATGAGTCCTGGAACCAGTGTGAGCGACGTAGGATGTCGTCGCCAACGAGCCAGTCCGTTGCTGGCGACACCCAAGGCAAAAGAGCCCAAGAATGCTCCCAGCTCCGGTCCCATGGTAGCGGCCCCCATGCGTGCACAGACGTAGGTGAGCGCGCTGGCGGCGAAGATCCAAAAGAAGGCACGGGGACGCGCCCCAAACAACACCATGAATGTTGCGGGTGAAATGAGTAACGCAGCGCCCACCAAGAGTAGTGGGGCGGAACTAGTTTCAATTTCGGGAAGAACACCGAACATCGCCACAAACAACTTTGTGCCAATGCCGACACCAAAGCCT
>JABDJR010000391.1 GCA_013003415.1 Candidatus Eiseniibacteriota bacterium
AGCGATGACTCTCCAGGTTTTGCTTTTCGCAAATGAACCAGAATGTTCTCGCAGATCACAATCCCCATGTCGACCATGGTCCCAATGGCAATCGCGATCCCCGACAGCGCCACGATATTAGCGTCGACGCCAAACACACGCATTGCCACGAAACACATCAGAACCGCGAGCGGCAAAAGACCCGCAATGAGTAAGGAGCTTCTGATGTGCATCACCATGATCAGGATTACGATAATGGTGACAAGAATCTCTTCGCTTAAGGCCGTGTCCAGCGTGCCCAAGGTTTCCTGAATCAGTTCGGAACGGTCGTAGAAAGGAACCACCGTGAGCTGGCTGTGGGTTCCGTCGGGCAACGTTTTGGAAGGAAGACCGGGGGCCAGTTCGGCAATCTTTTCCTTCACGGCCTTGATCGCGGCCAGGGGATTGTCTCCGTATCGAACGACGACAACGCCACCAACCACTTCGGCACCGGCTTTGTCGAGAACGCCCCTTCGAAGAGCTGGTCCCAGAGAAACATTGGCCACGTTCTTCACATAAACAGGCGCATTATCTTTGGCTTTGATCACCGACATCTCAATGTCGTCGAGAGACTTCACGAAACCCACGCCACGAATCACATACTCGGCACCATTTAGTTCAATCGTCCGCGCTCCGACATCCAAGTTAGACATGCGAACAGCGGCGAACACTTCTTCCAAGGTAACGCCATAGGCCCGCATAGCATCGGGATCAACATCGACCTGATATTCCTGAACGAAACCGCCCACCGACGCTACTTCGCTGACTCCTTCGGCCGAAGTGAGGGCGTAGCGCACATACCAATCTTGAACACTTCGGATCTCGTGAAGATCCCATCCTCCCGTGGGGTTTCCCTGGGGGTCGCGACCTTCAAGGGTGTACCAAAAAATCTGCCCCAGCGCGGTTGCATCGGGTCCTAGCGCGGGCTGCACCCCAACAGGAAGGGTGTTGGCGGGAAGACTGTTCAGCTTTTCCAGAATGCGCGTCCGAGACCAATAAAACTCCACGTCCTCATTGAAAATCACGTAGATGCTTGAGAACCCAAACATCGAGAAACTGCGCACGGTTTTCACACCGGGGATTCCCAGCAAAGAAACGGTGAGAGGGTAGGAAATCTGATCCTCCACATCTTGAGGCGATCGTCCCTCCCAACGTGTGAAGACGATCTGTTGGTTCTCACCAATGTCGGGAATCGCATCCACCGGCACCGGGTCTCGCGGAATGCCTCCGAGATCCCAGTCGAAGGGAGCTACCATCAATCCCCACCCCACGGTGAGGGCAATTAGGATCATGACCACGAGCTTTCGCTCTAGGCAAAAGCGGATAAGACGATTGAGGAGGTTTGGGTTTTCCATGGCTTAGCTCCTAGTGGTTTCCGTGATCCGCACCCGTTTTTGACGAGGTGCCGGCCACTAGGACTTCGGTTTGGGAACCGCACCGCAACATTTGTGATCCGTAGTACGGATTCAAAGTGCCTTCTTTAGCTTGGAGCCAGTCTGCGCCCGCCCCGTCGATTGCCATGGGGCAGTGGTAGACCAGAACCGGAGTCGCGCCGGAAGCCCCAAAAAGCCTGACCGTCTTGATCATCTCTTGGGAGAGATCGAAGAAGGCAAGTCTCGCCGCGACAATCTCCTTGGCCGAAGAAATGCCCTCCGCCGCTTTCCTGAGATTGTTTTGAGCGTCGCCCCAGGGCGCATGACCGTCCGGCGGTAGGAGGCTGTGCTTTGGCTTCTGGATTACGGCGGGTAGACCCAACGCCGCTTGCTTGGCGCTCTCAAAGTCGTCCCCGCTCAGGGCGTTCCCCAACTCGAAATACAAATTAAGCACCGCGTCGAGTTGAGCTCTGAATTCCTCGGGAACGCCATCGATCGGAGTTACGGACTGTGCAGTCTCCGCTTCTAAGTCTTTTGAACCTCCGGGTGTCGCGCCTGAAGTTCCGCCGTGATCGTGACCTGGGGCTGAGCCCCCACCATCGGGATTCATCATGCTGCTCTTGGCTCGAATCTGAAGGGCGCTGTCGATTTTAAACGCCCCGTGAGAGACCACGAGATCGCCTTCATTCAGACCCTCCCGAACAACGTAGTAACCTCCGGCTCGCGGCCCCAGCACAACTTCCTCGCCGTAAAATTGACCTTCTTGTTCAGGGTCTGCAATGTAGACCAAAGCTCGTTTGCCGGTAATCAAAGGAGCAGACTCGGGAATGACTAAGGGCTCTTCGTTTCCGGTATCCGAAACACCCACTTCAACCACCGCGTGAGCAAACATGCCAGGCTTCAAACGTCCGTCATGATTCGAAACATTGACGCGAACCTTAACGCTTTGCGATTTCGGATTCAGGACAGGATCGATGAAGGCTACTTTTCCCTTAAAGAATTCACCGGGGTAGGCGTCGGAAACAAAACGAACGGTTTGGCCCCGTTGCATCCAGCCCAGGTCCGACTCATACACATCGAGCTGCAACCAAAGCGATGACAAGTTCGCCAAGGTGTAGATCGTTTGGCCGGTTTTGACGTAGGAACCCTCGGCTGCGTTTTTTTGCACCACGGTTCCCGTCATGGGGGCCGTGATCGAGACGTGGTCCGTAGGTGTGCTTTGGGTTTCCATGGCTTGAATCTGCTCTTGGCTCAGGCCCCAGAGTTTCAATCGCTCTCGCGCCGCGTTGACCGTTCGCTCCGAGGACCGCCGGGTCGACTCCAGGGTGCTTCCTGCCAAATCTGCGGCCGCCTTCTTGGCTGCGATCAGTTCTGCTTGGGCGCTGTAAAGTTCGGGGCTATAAATATCAAAAAGCTTCTGACCCTTCCGAACCACAACGCCCGTGTAGTCCACATAGAGACGATCAATGCGACCATCCACCCTTGCGGTGACGGCACGCGTTTCTGTTTCATCCGCCTCTAGCTTCCCTACCAAACGCAGCTCAAGACCCACGGCTTCCCGTTTGACTGCAGTGGTTTGAATCCCCGCGATCGCCTTCGCCGAGCGCGACAAACTTAGCGTCCGAGGGCCACCGTCGTCGCCGGCATCGCTAACCAGAGGAATCAAATCCATGCCACAAAGAGGGCACTGGCCCGGGGTCGGCATTTGAATCTGTGGGTGCATGGAGCATGTCCACACTTCGGCCTCTGCCGCGGGATCCGAGGTGGAGGGCGGCCCGGAGGCGGATTGGTTGCCTGTGGATTTTCCCACCACAAAGGCCAACACCACGGCCAAAAGAAGGCCCATGATCCAAGCAATACGTTTGGTTGAGCTACTCATTAGTTCATCCTCGTTTCGCCTGAAACCAAGACTCCGCCCACGAGGCGGTTCAGTTTGGCTAAGGCTTTAGCTCTAGTTACAAGAGCCTGTTCGAAGTTCAGTTCAAATTCCAAAAGCGTACGCTGGCTGTCGACCAAGTCTAAGAACTTGATTTCGTTCGCAGCAAAAGCGCGTTCACTAACCTCAAGAGACTGGCGAGCTTTGGGAAGGAGGGTGGTTGCAAACAAATCAATTCTCCGTTCTGCATCTCGAAACTTGAAATGGGCCTGTTCAAGCTCAGCCAACAACCGGCTCTCCAACTGGTCTAGCTCTTCCGCTTTGGCGCTTACATTTGCCCGAGCCTCCCGCTTTTGTGACCCGTTCTTGTTAAGCCAAATCGGAAGCGTGATCGCCGCCATGACCACCGCCGCATCTTTCCCGCTGTCAAGTAAGCTTGGAGAAACCGCTTCACCCGTGTCGATGTACTCCACCCCTAGGGTGAGATTGGGTATCGTGCTCCGGTTCGCAAGCTTCGAGGCGAACTCCGTTTTCTTCAACTCATAGAGAGTCGCGTTCAGCTCCGGATTTTCTCGTCGCAACCAACCCTTTAACTCGGCTGATGACGGAATTGAACCCGGGCTTGGAAGCGACGCCGGCGCCGAATACTCGTGACTTGTATCTGAACTTAATTCTGCACTCATCATGGCGATCAACGGTTCCTTCGCGTCTCGCAAGGTACGGAGTCGGTCTTCGAGTTTGGCCAACTCCACTTGAGCCCGTACCACCGAGGCCTGGGAAGCCTTGCCAGCCGCGTATTGGCTTAGAGCCACCGATTCCAATTGCTCCATGAGGGAGAGGTTCTCTTCGGTGATCTGGACGGATCGCGCCAAGAAGTAGTAGTCAAACCAAAGCTCTGAAAGTCGGAGTTCGAGATTCTGTTCCGCTTTGCGAACATGCGCTTCCATCACCCGTGCCTGGTTAGCAGCGATGTCCCCCCGTGGGCCAAGCTTGCCAAGGGGAATGGTCTGGGCGAGTCCAAATTTCTGGTTCTGAGGGCCTAAGCGAGTCTCTACCGATTGAAGGAAGTTTGCGTAGGTGAGTTTGGGGTCCGGCAAGGTGCGGGCACCGGCGATACCCTCAATCGCAGCCTCCCATCGTTCGTAGGCAGCTTGAATCCCGTGGTTCTCCAACTTTGCGCGCTGCAAAAGCTCGCTTAGAGACCCAATGCGCTCGAGGCTCTTGCTTGGAGCCGATTTTGGTTCGGCGGCCGGGCGCTCTACCCGACTGGCTTCTTCCCAGGAAACCCGAGCAAGCTTTTCACCGCTTGTTGCGCACCCCGAGGCCAACGCAATCATTGCAAGAAAGACCCACCGCTGTATTTGTGGGGAAGCTACCATTTGTAGTACTCCATTCCAAAGATAAGCATGCCGCCGAAATGACCGGCAACACCAACTAGGCCGGCAACAATGGCCAAGGAAATAAACGCGATTTTCTGGCGAATCAAAGTAGGACTACGCCAATGGCGCTCTGAAAGGACGAGGGCTACAAGAGACAAAATCGCGGCCGTCGTTCCTAGCCAACGATGAAACTCCAAAGTCTTGAGAAGTTCCCCCGAGTAGGTCGCCTGACTCCACGCTGACCACCCGAGTAAGGCGGCCAGAACGGTCACCGGTGCCCCCCACAGGATCAAGTACCGAGACACGATCAGGTAGTCTCTTCTTTTTGTTGCTAGGGACAAACCGGCAAACAGACAGGAGAACATCAACATTGCAATCGGAAAGTGAACCACCACAGGGTGAAACTTCCCCGCAAATCTCAGGGTTCGATCTTTTGTCGCTAGCGGAGCTTGGGCAGCGTTCCCGTGATCAGATTCGTGATCGTGCCCTTTCGAAGGGATGGACGCGAGTCGAGCCGTGTAACTCCCCGGATCCTTTAGGAACATCCTGCGGCATCGCTGGCAGCAGAAATAGACGGTTCGGCCCTCGAACTCAGCATAGATCGCCTCGTCTACAGGCTCCCCTTCGGTTACCGGACAGGTTTCGTTGATCCCCGCCCCGCCGGACTCATCCGCAAACAGCAAGTTTGCTGATGAGCCTAGCGAAATTAGGACCGTCAAAAGTAGAAGCAGGCGTTTGTTGCGTGCCATGATTAGACCTCTCGTTTTGCGATCACGAGGTTAGTGATCGTGAGTCGAGTGATCATGATCCGATCCGTGACCCTCCAGGGCCTCGTCTAGCTTGGCTAGAGCGGCGGCGGGATCAGCATCTACTTCCTTCACACACATCTTGCAACAGAGTCGGACGAGGCGACCTTCAACCATGTAGTTGAATGGCTCTCCCATATCCCCACCCAACTCATCCCCGCTGATCACACAGGTTTTTAGGGGATAGGCAGCAACCTGAGCATCCATGTCGGCCTGATCCGTCATTTCGGTGGCAGGTTTTGAATTATCCGTAGTTTCGGATTGTTTGTTGCATGAAGCAAAGGCCACCGCTAAGACTAGGGCAGCAAAGGTTAATTTTCGCATTGTCATCTCCAGGGGCTCCAAAGGTTATGTCCTTGGGGCGGTCTGTATCAATCTGTCGAGATTCCCCAAACGGGGATCGACATGAGTCATTCTCAGAATTGCGAGAGTACCGTCGAGGCGTTCTATCGCGGTCCGATCAGATTATTCTTAGATTGGAGATTTAGATAAGGAAGGATGAGTGGAGGATGTAGAAAGGCCTAGCAAGTTTGGGGGGACCTCGCAAAGTCTTCGTTTCGAGAACGCTGCGCGAAGAAATGACCAAGTCGATCCGAGCACTGGGAAGCGCAACTGGATAGACCGTCAGCTTGTTCAGTTCTACACTTGCCGAATTTAAGGCGGTCAGGGATTTCGTGTCAAAGCGTTGCTCACAAGGCGCGGTTCCGATCTGAATTCGATCAGAACTGGTGGTCGCTTCCAAAACACTTGCTTGGTCTGGAGCCGCACAGCAACTCTTAGTCTCGGAGTCGGGCGGGGTCATGCTCTCGCAGCAAGGGCGATCACCGGGCGCTTCGCAAATACAGACGGCAAACACCGGCACTGCTTGCATGAGCAAGAGACCAACCACGCTGAGGAGTGTGATGAATTGTTTGTTTCGCTTTTGCATTTGCTTACCGTTGATAACTATACCGTACCTCACAGGGCCTATTCCAGTTATCGGTTACCGTTACCCTACTCCTTACTTCGCAGGCAAGACATACACCTAAACCCCTGACAGCAAACAGATTAACCCGATTCCTGAATGGCTCGAGACCGGGAAGAACTAAACCAACTAAAGAGGGCAGGAACCACCAGCAAGGTGAGTATGGTGGAGGTCACCAGCCCCCCAATCACCACCGTGGCTAGAGGACGCTGCACCTCGCTCCCCGTCCCATGAGACAGCAGGAGTGGAATGAGCCCCAAGGCTGTTGTTGCCGCCGTCATGAGGACGGGTCTCAATCGAAGGCAGGCTCCTCGAACCGAAGCCTCGTCCATCGGGACCTTCTCTTGAATCAGTTGGTTGAGATAGGTCACCAAAACCATGCCGTTCTCAAGGGCTATGCCAAAGAGCGCGATGAAGCCGACCGAAGCCGGCACGGAAAGGTTTTGCCCCGTTATCCATAAGGCTGCAATACCACCAACAAGAGCCAAAGGAATATTCAGCAAAATCAAGAGCGCGTTTCTTAGAGATTGAAAACTTCCAAAGAGAAGCAAGAACACCGCAATCAAAGTGACGGGAACGACCACCGCCAAGCGCTTGTTCGCCTCTTGTTGCAGTCGGAACTGCCCACCCCAGGTCACCAAATACCCCGGCGGTAATTCAATGTTTTCATCGATCGCCTGTTGGGCCTCTTCCACAAAGGAACCGATGTCACGCCCGATCACGTTGCACTGAATGGTGATGAAGCGCTGGCTATTCTCACGCTTGATTTGACGGGAACCGACGATCTCTTCAATCACCGCCAGCTCGTCTAGAGGGACCTTTAGCCCATCGGGACCGTTAATGAGAATGCGACGAATCGCTTCTACGTCTTCGCGGGCTCGCGGCTCATAGCGAACCAGAATATCGAAACGACGCACGCCTTCAAAGATTTGCCCTGCGACCTCTCCCCCAACCGCGGCTTGAACCACGCTCTGAACATCAGCCACGTTCATTCCGTAGCGGGCAATTGCGCCTCGATCGATTCGAATCACAAGTTGAGGAGCGCCGCTCACCTGATCCACTTGAATATCCGCCGCTCCACGAACACCTTCGACCACCGCCGCAATTTGGGCGGCTTGAGTTTTGAGTAAATCCAGGTCTTCCCCAAAGATCTTGACCGCCAGTTCGGCCCTTACACCTTCAAGCAGTTCATCCACCGTCATTTCGATAGGCTGGGTTAGCGTGGCCACCACTCCGGGAATATTGCCAAGCTCATCCCGAATGCGTCCCTCCACCTCTTCCTGGGACTGGGTGGCCCCACTATCCTCCAGCAAAACAAAGATCTCGGCGCTGTTGATGGGATCCGCATGAGCCCCGACC
>JABDJR010000414.1 GCA_013003415.1 Candidatus Eiseniibacteriota bacterium
GATGAGTTCCTGAGTAGGCTTGTTGGCCAGAAGAGCCCTCTCTTTGCCTTTCCTGCCTGAGCTGCTCTTTCCGGAAGACAGGCGATCGGGTTCTTTCAGGGCCTGGATGAGTCGATCGAACCTCTCCGAGCCAAGAGAGGATTGAGCTTCGGCCAGGCTTGCGGCTCGCCGCTTCTCGAAAGCAGCCATAAGGAAGTCCTTGGCCGCTTGAGGTCCATTGACTTTGTCCAGGTCTCGACGGATGACGGGTAGAAGGACGTCAAAGTCGCGAACATGCCCCAGGGCATTTCCCAACCACTTGAGCTCTCTGGCCAAGGCCCGGTATCGGCGGTCTTTGATGTGGGGGGCAAGCGTTCTTGCCACCGCACGTCCACGCCGGGTGGCCACGCGAAGTTGATGGACAAACTCCACATGTAAATCGAGAAGACCGCCCCGACGGTGAGCCGTCAACACATCGGCCTGCAAGGCTAGGTACTTCTTTAAGGTGAGAGAGATCGGATCGGAAGGAACCGCCTCGAAAGAAAAGCGCCCCCGATGGGGAGCCACAATGTTGAGGAGCGCCAAACCTTCAAGGAGTGGATCGAAGGTATCCTTGCGTTCTCCCTCAAGTTGGCTGAGTAGCAGATGCTCGATGTCACCTGATTCATGAAACACAAATAGTCGAGGGCCCTGGAGGGGTTCCTGATCGACAAAGGGATCCTGATAGCGAAAGTGAATCGTCTTAATCTGATTTTCCGGATCGGCTTTTGATTCAAAAACCTGCTCTTCGCGTAAGACATGCAGAAGAGGAATCCACTCCGATTTGCGGGCAAAGGCATGAAGCTTTTTCTTCAGACCTCCCTTTTTGGGGCCGGAGATGGACCCGCTCTGTGAAAACTTGGTTTTACCGTCTTTCTCTAGATACCAGCGGTTCTCGCCGTGACGAAAGTAGAGTCTGAATCCCGCGATGCTAAGGCGTCCGTCGTAGGTGTCGTGGTAGGTATCTTTGGTGCTGAGTCGGTAGGTTACCGCAGGTGTGAACCCACATTCTTCGATCCAGGCACGAAGGGCTACGTCGGCCCGCTTATCTTTAGCTGGGGGCATAACGTAGCAAGGGGTCATAGTCGTCTCAGTTGGATCTTTACTTTGGGGCCGAAGGTTTGCGTAAACAGTTCTCCGCGCTTTTTAAAGTGCGCTTTCTCAAGAAGGAACTCACCGTCGGCATCGACCTCAAAGACCACTGCATCTTTGCGGAGGTTCACTTTGACGGAGCGCACCAGTTGTTTGTGTTCCCGGTCGAGAGCATCGGCGATGCGCAAAAGAGGAGCCAGCTTGACCACAACCTCCTGATCTTCCGGGTCTAGTTGATTCATAGCGTCGTGGTCTGGAGTGGGGTCGCTCTTTCGATGAAAGCGCGCCACGGTGGCCACCAAATCGATGTCCTGGGGAGAAAGCCCTGAAAACTCCGAGTTCTTTACCAGGTAGTAGGTGTGGCGATGATGTTTCTTTCGGCTGATGTAACTCCCAACGTCGTGAACCATGGCGGCCGAAGTTAGGATGCGCCTTTTTTCTTCGGGAAGACCATGAATCTCAGAGAGTTGGTCGAACAAGCTGCGGCTCAAGTTGGTCACTTGCTTTCCGTGAGCCTCGTCAAAAAAGTAACGACGTCCGAACCGGAGGCAGGCGTTTTCAATTCCGGCTTCAAGCTCGGCTTCGTGCTTCCGATGGCCGCTGAGGTCATCGACCAAATCGATCAAGACGCCCTCTTTAATGCCCACGTTGGGAACGTACAGTTTTGCGACGCCGGCTAGACTTGCCAGACGTTCGTAAACCATGGCCGCAGGAAGAATGACGTCGGCGCGATCTTCGCGGAGGCCGAGCTCCTCTACACGTTCCCGATAGGAGCGTCTTGAGAGGGAGTCGATGGTGGCCTCGAGTTGGCGTACGGAGAGAACCGTAACCCCATCTTGATTGGGTTCTAAACCGGCTATTTTAGCAATGGCTTCGATATTGCCGCCGGTGGCCACAAATCCCGCCGGTTTCTTTTGTCCAATCACGCTGGGCACGCGCAGGGTTGAAATATATTCTGAGAGCACGCGACGAAAGCGGCCAGGATCTTGGCTTGTTTCAGAAAGGTCTTCCAAAAGCCGAACTGAACCCATGGTGTGAGACTCGCTCCACAGAATGCCCGAGTCGTCGACTAGAGAAACTTCGACGCTTCCACCGCCTAAATCCACAATGATCCAAGGTCGGGTTCCTAAGGGAATGCGACTCTTGATGGCCGTCAGGGCGAGCCGAGATTCCTCCGAACCGGTGATGACTTCGATCTGGATGCCGGTTTTCTTAAGAACTAGGTCGACGAATTCTTGTCCGTTGCTGCTCTCGCGAATAGCGCTTGTGGCTACCACTCGGTAATGAGATACGCCAAGGCGATCCATTTCGCCCTTAAACCGCTGATAGGCTTCCAAAGCGCGGTCCATGCAACTTGCATTTAGTCGGCCGTGAATGAAGACGCCGTGCCCCATCCGAACCGGTTCCCGGAGCGAGTAGACGATGGAGTAGTCGGTGGGAGACGTGAAATCGGCAACAACAAAACGTATAGCGTTAGACCCGTTGTCTACGCAGGCGACTCGCATCGGAAAGGTGAGATTAGCCTCGGATTTAGAGGCGTTTTGGATTTCTGGCAAGGTTTTCATGGTGGTGGAGTAACAGTAATTATAAACTCAAATTAGTCCGAAGTGTCGAGTTTGTGAAATCCCGGTCAAAACCCCTGTTTTGAGGATGATATGATGAATCTAGAATTAGTCTTGGGTGATCTATTTGAAGAGGTTGGTGAAGCCCATCACGCCGCCTTTATCAAGGACGACGGTGCCGATCCCGAGTGGCCCATCTGGTATGCTGAGTATCTTCTGGGGAAGATCAACGAAGCCATGGGCTCAACTCTGACAAAAAGTGAGCTCGTGTACCTCATCATTTCCGCGGAAAACGAAAGAACCACCCTGGCCCCCGGGTCAGTCTGGACAGAGTTTTACGCTAGGTTTATGGCGGAACGATATTCATGAGTATGACCTCAAATCGAGTGGCAAATAAAAGCTCCGGCTCCAGGACAAAAGACCTGCTTGAACGTTTCCAAACCGTCAGGCAATTCAGCAACTTTCTTTGCGAACCTTTGTCGCCAGAGGATTGCACGGTTCAGTCCATGACTGAGGCCAGTCCAACCAAGTGGCAACTCGCTCACACCTCTTGGTTCTTCGAAACGTTTATTCTTGAAGTTGTTCAACCGGACTTTCGTCCCTTTCACCCTCAGTTTAGAACTCTGTTCAACTCCTACTACAACACGGTGGGAGATCAGCACCCCAGACCGGGTCGGGGGTTTCTCACCCGACCAACGCTTGAAACGGTGCTGGAATACAGGGCTCACATCGATCGCGCCATCGAAAACTTGTTTCGCAACGACCGCCTCGACGCGTCCTCTCTCGAAGTGCTTGAGTTGGGAATCCAGCATGAGCAACAACACCAAGAGCTGATTCTTACCGATCTCAAACACCTCTTCTTCATGAATCCTTTGCGCCCCGTGTATCGGGAGGCGCAGAAGCTGGGGAGTGGGGATGCCACTCCTCTTGACTGGATTTCCTTCGAAGAGGGTTTGTACAAGATTGGTCATCATGAAGACGGGTTCGCTTTCGATAATGAAGGGCCCCTTCATAAGGTCTTTTTACCGTCCTTCAAAATTGCCAACCGTCCGGTCCTAGTGAGGGAGTATCTGGAGTTCATCCGCGACGGTGGTTATCAAACCCCCGAGCTTTGGTTGGCCGACGGCTGGGCCGCGGTTCAAAATGAAGGTTGGGAGAAGCCACTTTATTGGCTCTCGGACGACGAAGAAGTTCGAGCCTTCACCTTCGGAGGCGAGCGAACGCTGAGTTTGAACGAACCCATGTGTCATGTTAGCTACTACGAAGCCGACGCTTTTGCCACTTGGGCCGGATGTCGACTTCCCACCGAGCAGGAGTGGGAGGTAGCGGCGCAAGGTGAGTCGAAAGAGGGGAACTTTGTCGAGAACCAGATCTTCCACCCTTCTCCCATGATCTCGGGGCAAACGAAGTTCTTCGGAGACGTTTGGGAGTGGACGCGATCGCCTTACATGCCTTACCCGGGGTTCAAACCGGCCCAAGGCGCCTTAGGCGAGTACAACGGCAAGTTCATGTGCAACCAAATCGTGCTTCGGGGAGGTTCTTGCGCAACGTCTGAATCTCATATTCGCTCAACCTATCGGAACTTCTTCTTTCCCAATGCGCGATGGCAGTTCTCGGGTATACGCCTCGCCAAAGACAATCTCTAGGAGATTCTTTCGGCTCCGCTGTATACATTAAACCGAGACGCACTTAAGAACCCGACCAGCGTAACCCCAAACTCGGTTGCCAATTCAATGGCCAGCGAACTTGGCGCTCCCACCGATGCAATGAGGGGAAAGCCGCCCATGATGGCTTTTTGAATAAGCTCAAAGCTGGTTCTTCCGCTAAAGAGAACTCCTCGATGGCTAAGCGGTAGTTCGTCGCTTTGAAGTAGAGCTCCTAACACCTTATCCATCGCATTGTGACGTCCTACATCTTCTCTCAGAAGTTGGATATCTCCCGATTCGGATAAGACGGCGGCCGCGTGTAGCCCGCCAGTTGATTTGAAGTGCTGTTGTTCTTGCTCCAGTTTGCTTGGTAGCTCATGTAGCCAGGTGCTGCGAATCGGCTCGGTTCCGAGGGGCGGTTTAATACCGTCTTGTCTCAATTGATCGATGGACGTTTTCCCGCAGACACCACAGCTTGAGTTGATGTAGGTATGTCGATGCAGCGTCTTCTCATCGAGGGAGACATGGGATGCCAAGACAATATCCATCACGTTCCCCCGGGCCGCTTCCGGCTCCTCTTTGCTAGGGCTTGCGCCAAGAACGTCAGAGTTGGACCGAATGATCCCTTCGGAGAACAAGAACCCGAGGGCCAGTTCTTTGTCGTCGCCTGGAGTGCGCATGGTAATGGCGAGAGACATGCGCTTGGGGGTGAGGTCTCCCTCGCTAGGCTCTCGAAGAAGACGGATCTCCAGCGGCTCTTCAACCGTGACCGGATCGATACGGTGTGTGACTTGGCCCTTTTCAAAGGTGGAGACCTGGTGGTCGCGGATCGATCGCTTGCCCGTCATGATGCGCGACTTGATGCGACTTCCACGTAGGTTTCCCGAAACGCGGGCATGCCGCTTTGGGGTTCGACCTTACCTCTGGGTATAAGAACGTTCGCTTCCGGCCAGTACATCATGATGGTTCCGGGAGCAATATCTCCGGGAAGGGCAAGGCCTTCCATTTCGCCGCTCGAGGACCAAATACGAATGGGGTCCCCCTTCTTGATCTTAAGCCGCTTCATGTCGCTAGGCGCCAACACAGCCTCTTTCCGTGAAGCGCCAACCAACATGTCTTGCTTTCCGAACATCATGCTGTTGAATTGCTTGCCCCGTCGGGTGCTCAAGGTAAGTTTCCCGTGGCTTTCGGGGGCAGGTTTCGGGGGAGAGGTGCGCTGGAAGCGTGCTTTGCCATCGGGGAACCCAAAGCCCTGGGTTCCTAACATGGCACCACCCCACTGAAACTGGTCTCCCTTTTGTTTTAGGTTTTCAATGCCCAGGTACTGCGGAATGACCTTTGCAATTTCGGCCCGGATTTCATAGGTTGAGTCGAATTGAATCCGATCCGCCAGTTCGGGCTTAACCTTTGCCGCTATGGAACAGAGAACCCGCCACTCATCGCGGGCTTCCTGAACTCGGGGACCAGGGATTTCCGGATTGTAGATGAC
>JABDJR010000419.1 GCA_013003415.1 Candidatus Eiseniibacteriota bacterium
GGCCCGGTAGGCGGTGCCGACCCGGGCCGCGTCCTCGAAGGCCTTCTTGCCCCACGCCCCCGACAGCACGTAGCCGGCCCGGCCGTCGGGAGGCAGCAGATTCTGGGGGATCATGGCGAACTGCAGCGTCGCCCCGCCCTGCACCAGGAGCACCTGGAACTCGTCGGGCACGCCCGAGAGCCGCCGCAGCAGGTCGATGGTCTCGTTGTGGATGGCCTCGTAATCGGCCGAGCGGTGGCTCATCTCTATGACCGACATGCCGGTGCCCTCGAAGTCGGTCATCTCGTCGCCCAGCTCGGTGAGCACCGAAAGGGGGAGCGTGCACGGACCGGCGCAGAAGTTGTGGGCTCGGGACATGGGACCTCGCTTGGCCGGGGCACCGGAGGCGCCGATCGGGTTGAGGAGGCTCACACTATCCATGGCGTCGGATGAGCCGGTTCGACCGTGCCAACAGGCAGACTGTTGACCGTGTCTGCGGATTCGGCCCCCTCTGCGATCAACCTCTCGGCCAAGGTCATCACCGTCTCCGACGGTGTGGTGGCCGGCACCCGGGACGACGCCTCGGGCGATGCTCTCGTCGCCCGGTTGACCGAGGCCGGATGGACCATTGCCGCCCGGCGCCAGATCGCCGATGGGGTCGAATCGGTGGCCCAGGCCCTCCCCGAGCTGTCCGAGGGTTTCACCGGGATGATCGTCACCACCGGGGGCACCGGGTTCGGCCCGCGCGATCTCACCCCGGAAGGCACCGCGGCCGTGCTCGACCGCCAGGCCCCGGGGCTGGCCGAGGCCATGCGCACGTGCAATCCGGCCGGCCTGGGCCGCCTCAGCCGAGCCATCGCCGGGACCCGGGGGACCGCCCTCATCCTCAACACGCCCGGCTCGACCAAGGGCTGCGTCGAGACGCTGGAGGCGGTGCTCGATGTCGTGCCCCACGCCATCGATCTGATGTCAGGCGGCCGTCCCCATTGAGCGGTCGAGGCCGGATGAGCTCTCGATGATCGAGCCCGACTCGCCCCCCGACGATGAACACCTCATGGCCCGCGCCGTGGCCCGGGCCGAGCACAGCAGGCTGCTGGCGCCCCCCAACCCCTGGGTCGGTGCCGTGGTGGTGACACCCGACGGCGTCACGTTCGATGGCTCCACCCGCCGCCCCGGTGGGGCGCACGCCGAGCGCCATGTCCTGGCCCGGGCCGGCGACGCCGCCCGAGGGGCCACGATGTATGTCACCCTCGAACCCTGTTTAATGTGCGCGGGAGCCATCTTTCTTTCTCGCATTGAACGGTTGGTGTACGCGGCCAGCGACCCCAAACGCGGAGCGCTGGGTTCCGTGGTGAATGTATCCACCAATGAAGCTCTCAATCACCACACCGAAATCGAATCCGGTCTCATGAAGCATGAATGCTCCTCTCTTCTTAGCGCATTCTTCGAAGAGCTTCGGCGGAAGGCGCGCTCCGAGTAAGTGGACTTTCTCTACGGTATCGCTCCGGTTCATCAAGCTCTTCTCGCCAACAAAAGATCGTTGAAACGACTTTGGGTGAAGCCAGGAAAGCCCTCCCCGAAACTTCAGGAGTTGCTTCGCGCCGCGCAGAAGGCGGGCATGAAAGCCGAAACCGCCGATCTGAATTTCATTGCTAATAAGGTGAAGGGAAAAAACCACCAAGGTGTGCTGTTGGAGTGTGGCAACCTCCCCACCTTGGACCTGCAGGATTGGGTAGATAGCTTGGGGCCGGAAGCGCGCCTCCTGATGCTCGATCAAATTGAAGATCCACAGAATGTAGGGGGCATGCTACGAACCGCAGCCTTTTTGGGCATGAACGCAGCTCTGATGCTGCGCAGCAAATCCTCGCCTCTAACTCCTACGGTTTCGAAAGCTTCGGCCGGTGCCATGGAGTCGTTTCCCATCATTCAGGTCACGAACCTCGCCGAGGCGATCCGTTTCCTCCAGTCAAACGAGTTCTTTATCTATGGAGCCGACTTGTCCGCGGAGTCGGTGGACTATCGTTCGGTGGACCCTTCGTCGCGAGCCGGTCTTGTCATGGGGAATGAGGGAAGCGGACTTCGGTCACTCACTCAAAAACGCTGTGATCAACTTGTCGAGATTCCTCGCCAGGGGCCCATGGAGTCGCTAAATGTCGGAGTGGCCGCAGGGTTGCTCATGGCTCACTTCACGCGCCGCCCATAAGTTCTTCGTAGAGGGCTTCCATTCTTTTGGCTTGAACCTCGAAGGTGTGGTGGGTCGCGACTCGTTCTTTAGCCGCGCTCCGCAAGCTATCCACATCGTTGAGGTCGAGTAGGTATTGGATAGCGTTGGCTAGGGCCTCCGGGTTTTCGCTTGGAGCAAGGATTCCGGTGTGTTCATGGTCGATGATTTCGGGAACCCCGCCTACGGACGTTGCCACCACCGGGGTTTCGTGAGCCATGGCTTCCAGAACCACGTTGGGCATGACCTCGGAGCGAGAGGGGTTGATGAGTCCAGTGGCTTCGGGCAAATGGTGGTGCCAGGACTTTCTAAACCCACCAAAGAAAATCTTGTGCGGGGCTAAGCCTTGGCCCCGGTTCTTGATTTGAGTGAGAGTTGGTCCATCCCCAAACAAAACCACGGCTACGGGGGTTTTGAGACATCCGAGAGCGTCCATCAAGACGTCTTGGCCTTTTTCTGAGGAAAACCTGCCCGCGGTGAGGAACAAGGGGAGGTTGCTTGGGATCTCAAACTCTTCCCTTAAGGAACGACTTGGAGTTTCCATGACGGCGGGAAGGGTGGCATTGGGAATCACACGAATGCGATCTTTTGGGATTCCTAGTTCGATAAGCTCCGCGATCTTCTTGTCCGCCACCGTGACTACCAAGTCGGCTCGGCGCAAGAAGATTTTCTCCAAGGCATTGTAGATGTGGACTCGGCGTTGCTCCGCGGTCCATCCTCTTACATAGGCCCCGTGCCCAAGGTGTTTCGGGCGTTTGGCGAGGATCGTGAGAATCGTCGCCTTGTAGTCATGCGTCAGAACCACATCGAACTCCGAGAGGGCTTTCCGTAAGGGGCCCAAAGTAGAGACGTCCAACACAAACTTCTGGCGGATGCCCAGCGTTGGGATGCCACCCTCGGAGGCCTTCGAAAGGAAGGCGTTATCTTGCGAGCCTTCGAGGAAACTCCCAAGAGTAATGGCGTAGCGCGTTCGATCCACATGATCGACATGGCTCAGAAGTTGTTTC
The DNA here is from genome assembly GCA_013003415.1 of Candidatus Eiseniibacteriota bacterium. Lineage (GTDB taxonomy): Bacteria > Eisenbacteria > RBG-16-71-46 > JABDJR01 > JABDJR01 > JABDJR01. Next base: position 3,208 of record JABDJR010000419.1, read on the forward strand.
TCGGGACCGCCAACAAAGTTGGACGATCTCAAATGCAGTACGCGAATAGCTTCTCCCAAAAGGTCCCTCCTCCTAAGACCATATGTCGGAACTTCCCTGGGCGGCAACCAGCTCTAAAATGGCGGAAGGGACGTGAAACTCGGAGTTTGGGTGGGCGTCTCGAAAAGATTATCCCTAAGCCTTCTTGGCCTATTTTGCATAGCTCGTTGAAATTCCGGTGTTTCTTTGCCGTGGAGAGTTGGGGCATGTCACCCGATATACACCCCTGACAGCCCGTCCGGGCAATGATCAAGAAGGGGGGATCCGGTGAAGGATCGTCGGATTGCATCGATTGAACAACTCATCGACTCAGGGAACTACAAGCTCCTGAGTCTCGACATTTTTGACACGGTCGTTTATCGAACCGTGCCTAGACCCAAAGACCTGTTCTTTCTCGTGGGACGAGAACTGCTGAAGCAGGGTTTGATCTGGGATTCCTCTACCCCTGAGAGTTTCACCCGGGAGAGGATGGCCGCCGAAGAGCGAGCCCGTCTTAAGAAGCCATCCTACGAAGTGACTCTGGAGGAGATCTACGCTTGTTTTCCCAAGGGCTATGTTCGTAACGGAGATCCACAGGCTCTTCTAGGCATTGAGTTGGCCTTTGAGCAGGCTTCGGTACGTTTGAATCCGGACATGAAGGCTCTCATCGATAGAGCCAAGTCGAAGGGGCTTGCCACGGCGTTTGTTTCGGACACTTATTTTACGCAGGAACAACTCCAATCTTTGGTTGGGGTAGATGTAGAC
>JABDJR010000454.1 GCA_013003415.1 Candidatus Eiseniibacteriota bacterium
CGTCACGTGCATAGGAATCGCCAGGGTCCCTGCAATCAAAGCCATAAGCGTGAGCCCTTGGGCTGTCTTTGCGGACCACTTTCGCCCGCTAAAATAACCAGCGCAGAAAAACAGCAAAGTTAACCCAAGAAGACAAAACAGATCCCAATCTCGCGGCATGGACAGTGCCGGATTCAAGAAAAAGAAGAAGGCCAAGGTCAAACTTGTACCCTGAGCCAGGAAACCAGGCCAGGCTCGAAGCCTCGGCGTTTTCCGACTCGCTAGCATTGCGCCGACAAGCATCAACACCGGGGCCGCGGCAAGTTGAGCCACGCTGTTGACTAAGTCCGTGAGGTGCGCGCTGTTGAAAAGCGTGTAGTTAAAACCCAAGTTGGGACCGGTGGTGAAAGGCAGAAAGAGATCTCGCCTTCCTTTAATCAAATCATCGGGCCAAAAATGGGACTTCAGAATCACGAAGTAGAGAGTCGCGCCCCCTAGAACGACCAAGATCCAAGGTAACCAGTATGCGGCCGGCCGATGACCCTTCAGCCGAAACCAGGTGAGATAAACCAAACCGGGTGTCCACACCATGAGGGTCGCATGAGACCGAACCAGCACCAGAAAAAGAACCCACAGGAGCCAAACCGGGCCGCCACCTTTTGCCACGCGCTGAGCCAGCATAAAGAAAAGCGTCATCAACAGCATGGGTAAGGGATAGTTTTCAGCTTGCCCGAAAAACACTCCCGTCGCCCCAAGAAACACGCCTGCAAGCCACAGAGGTAGTCGCAGACCGGCGAATTCTTGATGGCGCAGGAATAGAGTCCACAGAAAAAGAACCCCACCGCCGGCGACATTGGCGACGACGGAATAGACGGTGCGAATATCGGCTCCCGTCCAAAAAGAGAGAATGCGGTGAAAGCCAATCGTCAGGGATTCCTTGTGAACCATGATGTTGGGATGAAACGCACCGGTGACCCACTTCCATTGAAACTCCCGGTTGTCACCGTGCCACTTTTCCATGTTCCAGCTGTCCCCATAAACATCTGTGGCGATGGGGAAAGCATAGAAGCACACGGAACCAATCAGCCCCGTAGCAACGGATAAGAGGAGCCATGCTTTTGGCTTCTGGGCCAGATCTTCGAAGCGGGCTATCCAGGCGGGAAACCACTTTGTGCCGAGAAAGATTCCAACCCAGAGCAGGGCCAAAGTCAGAAATCCCCACCGGATGCCCGTGGGCAAATAACCCAGAAAATGAATCCCCCACCAAGCGCCCTCGGGATTAGACGCAGCCCAAGCGTGAGCGCCGACTAGAAAGACGCCAAGAGCCAACCAAACCAGACTTCCGCCCTTATTTTCCGAACTTGGGTTCATGAATGGCCACCCTTACAGGAGCTGGGATTCGAGTAGGAGATTCTACCCCAAAGCCCCAGAACGGTTTAAGGCCGTCAGGGTAGACATTGAATCTCAAGACCTACTAGACTTAGATAGGTCCCGAGGAGGAATGCCGCCATGAAATCGCTACTGCTCGTAGCCATCGTTGTCTGTCTAATACCCACAAGATTAGAAGCGCAAGAGACCCTGCCCAAACCTACGCTCAGCCAAGCGCTATCCTTGCTGCAGGAAGATTTCTTTGTTCCTCAAGCCTGGGCCGGGGTTTGGGAGATCGACGAGCTTGTGGTCACTTGCAACGGCGACTCGACGCTTGAGATGTTCACCGAGCTCGATACCCTATGCACCAATAGCCTCATCGAGGTCGGCGACGACGAATTTAGCTTCACCTGCAAGGGAACCGTAAGCGACACCCAAGTAAGTATTGTCTGCACCTTCGTTGAGCAGATCTTTCTCGGTTGTACCCAAGATCTTTCCTGGGAACTCAACGCCACGCGGAATGGAGAGACTTATGTTGCGGTAGGAACAGTATCCGCCAAGTATGCGGGTCCCTCCTGCGGAGAGCTTCAAGATTCCTGCGTCGAAGCCACCACCAACGGCACCCGCGTGGGGCCCGAACCCAACTCCTGCGAGGGGGTTCCGGTTGAGCCTACGGGATGGGGTACAATTAAGGTTCGTTACGGCTCCGACCAATAGTCGATCAGCCGGTACAAAAGTTTGGGCCAATCAGCTAAAAGAAGTCACATGCAACCAACGTTTCAAAAACTTTCTCTAGTTCTGCTCGCCATCAGCTTTCTGTTTCCCTTGAGCAAAAACGCCAACGCTCAGGAAGAAGAAGTGGAATCCAGAGACTCCAAGATTCGGGCCGCCGAATTCATTATCAATAACGTTCCTCCAGGGGCGCTGATTGTTATTGAAGAAAACGCACTCGGACCCTACTGGGAATCTCTTTCGGAAGGTTCTTACCTCACTCTTACGATTCCGAAGGACGAAGAAAATCCCATTCTGGTCTCCCCTCTCTACAATCTTCAGTGGTACGGAGATCTCGAC
>JABDJR010000494.1 GCA_013003415.1 Candidatus Eiseniibacteriota bacterium
CCCATGTATTCTGCGCTGCGCCACGAAGGCACCCGCCTCTACGACCTGGCTCGTGAGGGAGTCACGGTCGAAAGACCGGCTCGTACTCGGACCGTGTTTCAGTTCAAGCTGACTCATTGGGCGCCGCCCCATGCTCACTTCACCGTGGAGTGTGAAGGTGGAACTTATGTTCGCACTCTCATCCATGATCTGGGAGCCTCTTTGGGGGGTGGTGCCGTGGTCACACGTCTCCGGCGTACCGCCATTGGCCCCCACCGTGTAGAGCGGGCTCTTTCCGGTACGGGTCTAGAAGACGCAACCAAGGAGAGTATCCTGCAATTCTCAAACCGTTTGGCGGCCGCGGTGCCGCAGCTGCCATCGGTGGTGCTCGAAGATCCTCTTGAGCACCGGGGAGTGCTTTGCGGTTCCTGGACCGACCCCGATCAGCGCGTTCTGGAGGGTGAACCCCATCGGGTGATGTCTCCCCGGGGAGAACTCCTCGCCATTGTCGAGCGTCGTCCCGAATTCAAGTTTCATCGAGTCTTCGGGGAGCGTTTCGAAAACGAACAGGACGAGGTGATCCTGCGGTGACCCCCTTTGTGGCAACCATCGGTACCTTCGATGGAGTGCATCGCGGCCACCAAGCTGTGGTTGCTCGCGCTCGTCACATGGCAGATTCTTTTGGGATCTCCGTAGCCGGTGTCACCTTTGATCCCCACCCCAAGGTTGTGGTTGCTCCAGATCGGGCGCCCAAACTGTTGACCTTGGTGCCAGAGAAGGTAGAGGCTCTTGCCGCGGCAGGATGTGACGAAGTTTGGGTTCTTGAGTTCAATCGCGCCCTTGCAAGCTTGTCTCCCGAAGAATTCCTACACTCTCATCTCATGACACGTGGCGAACTCCGGGGCCTCGTGGTCGGCCACGATTTCGCCATGGGGCGTGATCGCGTGGGCTCGGTCGATCATCTAAGGCGTCTGGGAGAAAAGCTGGGGTTTCCGGTGGAGCAAGTGGCGGTGCTGGCTGATGCCGCCGGTCCCATCTCCTCAAGTCGGATTCGCACCGCCCTCACCGAGGGCAATCTCGATGAAGTGACCCAAAGTCTCGGGCGCCCCTACCGTCTAAGAGGTCGAGTCATGAAGGGGCGTGGGGAAGGGACCAAGCTCGGCTTTCCAACCGCAAATCTCGAGGTCGATCCCCTCCAGATGCTACCTCGCCATGGGGTCTACGCGGTTCGGGTCACCGGGGATGACCTTCAGGGTGAATACTTGGGGGCTCTCAATATCGGCATCCGTCCCACCTACGAATTGGACACCGTTTCCATAGAGGTCCATTTGCTCGATTTTTCCGCTGATCTTCGTGGCCAGGGGCTAATTTTGGAGTTTGAGGCCTTTCTGCGCCCCGAGCAGAAGTTCAATGGGGTCCAGGAGCTTGCCGATCAAATCAAGCGAGACACCCACCAGGTCCGGAAGGCCCTGGAAGAGCCAAAATAGGGGAAAAGTTGAGCCTGTCCGGAATGCTTGAAGTCCGGACCCGCAGTTGCTACATTATTGCGCTGTTAATCAACCGCCTGGGGCATTCTGTCCCGATCGCCTTTTCTGAGTCCCAACTCGGATTGCGGCGGATCGGCAAAACCGTTGGGAAGGTACAACACAATGACTTTGAATCGAGACCAGAAGCAAGACATCATCGAAAAACACAAATTGCATGATAAGGACTCCGGCTCCCCGGAGGTCCAGATCGCCCTCCTCACCGAAAAGATCAAGATCCTCACCGATCATTTCAGAATCCACAAAACCGATCATCACTCCCGCCGCGGTCTGCTTCGCATGGTGGGACAACGTCGTCGCCTCCTTGAATACCTGAAGGCGAGCGAGATTGAACGGTACCGGGCGATCGTTAAAGAGCTGGGACTCCGCAAGTAGCGCAGTCTTTCGAGCCCAAAAGTTTTCGTTAGAACAATAAAAAAGCAAGGACCCCGGGGGGGTCCACATTCCCGTGGAGGAAATATGCCCGAGTCAGTAAGCCTTGAAATAGGCGGAAAGACGCTCACTTTAGAAAGTGGGCACTGGGCCAAACAAGCCAATGGCGCTGTTGTGGTTCGTTATGAAGAAACGGTTGTGCTTGCCGCAACCGTCGGTGAAAAAGAGCCCAGACCAGGAAAAGATTTCTTTCCTTTGTTGGTCGACTACCGCGAAAAGATGTATGCCTCGGGCCGCATCCCCGGTGGGTTCTTCAAGCGCGAAGGACGCCCCACCGAAAAAGAAATCCTTTGTTGCCGCATTACGGACCGCTCGCTTCGTCCCATGTTCCCCGAAGGCTACATGAACGAAACCCAGGTCCTTCTGAACGTGCTTTCCCACGATCAGCAGAACGACTCCGATACTCTGGGTTTGGTTGGCGGTTCCGCTGCCCTCTTGATTTCGGATATTCCGTTTCACAACGCGGTCAGCTGTGTGCGAGTCGGTCGTTCTGATGGAAGCTTTGTTATTAACCCCACCATCGACGAACAAGATGAATGCGATCTTAACCTGGTCGTAGCCGGAACCAAGGACTCGGTGGTCATGGTAGAAGGCGCGGCTGAAGGAGCCTCCGAGGCCGATGTGCTCGAGTCGATTCGTGTAGCTCACGACGTGATCAAGCAGATCTGCGACCTTCAAGAGCAGCTCAAAGCTAAGATCTCGAAGCCCAAGTTTGATGTCATTCCCCCGGTGGTCACCGAAGGTTTGGCCGAGCGGGTCGACGCTGACTTTGGCAGCAAGCTGCGCGAAGCCAATCAGATTAAAGAAAAGGCCGAGCGTGGTGACGCCATCTCCGCCATCAAAGACGAAGCGCTTGCCGCCTATGCGGAGGTTTATCCGGACAACCTCGATGAGGTGAAAGGCGCCATCGGAGCCATCACCAAAAAGGACATGCGCGATCGCATCCTGAAAGATGGTGTTCGCTCTGACGGTCGTGGCCTCGACGACATTCGTAAGATCACGTGTGAAACGGGTGTGCTTCCGCGGACTCACGGTTCTTCCGTGTTCACTCGCGGCCAGACCCAGGCCCTGGTGGTTGCCACCTTGGGAACCCAAAAAGATGAGCAGCGCATCGACGCCATGGAAGGGGAGTCCTGGAAGAGCTACATGCTCCACTACAACTTCCCGTCCTTCTCGGTGGGTGAAGCTCGTCCCAATCGCGGCCCCGGTCGTCGTGAAATTGGTCACGGTAAACTTGCTGAGCGCGCGCTTGAGCCGGTGATTCCGGCCGAAGAAACCTTCCCTTACACCGTGCGTATCGTGTCTGAGATTCTGGAGTCCAACGGTTCCTCATCCATGGCTTCGGTTTGCGGTGGCTCGCTAAGTCTCATGGACGCCGGTG
>JABDJR010000499.1 GCA_013003415.1 Candidatus Eiseniibacteriota bacterium
CCGGCGAGTTGCTCAAGGGTTACACCTTCGACGGGTACTACACCTCCGCCTTACAACGCGCCCAGCGCACGCTCGATCTTGTTTTGGATTCCATGGGCATCACCGATCTCACCATTGTCCGAAACAAAGCGCTCAACGAGCGACACTACGGAGATCTTCAGGGAAAAAATAAAGCCGAGACCGCGAAAGAGTTTGGGGAGGAGCAAGTTCACATCTGGCGACGCTCTTACGACGTGCCCCCTCCGGGGAATGGCGAAAGCCTCAAGGACACCGCGGCTCGCACTCTCCCCTACTTCCGCGAACATATCTTGCCCGCACTGAAGGCAGGGAAAAACATTCTGGTTGTAGCGCACGGCAACAGCTTGCGTTCGATCGTCATGGAGATCGAGCAACTCACAAAAGAAGAGGTGCTACAGCTCAACTTGGGAACCGGCGTTCCCTATGTTTACGAGGTCGACGAAAGCGGCGCGATCACGAACAAGAAAACCTTGGGCGCTGACGAAGACTAAGGCAGCAGCATCAGTTGCTGGCGAAGCCTAAGGTAGCACCATCAGTTTCTGCCCCGTAAACCGATTGCCTTGCTCCAATTGCATGAAGTAAACCCCGGGAGCCACAAGTCGATTCTGATCATCCGTCCGGTCCCAATAGACCTCACGTGTGCCTGCGGTCAGGGTTTGTTCGAGTAACGTGGTGACCTTCCGGCCCTGAGCATCGAAGATACGAATGCGCACTCTTTCCTGGCGATCCACTTGGAACCGAATTTGGGAGCGCGCTCGAATGGGATTCGGCACCGGAGGCCCAAGCACTAGGCCAGCGCTTAAGGGAATGAGTACGTCTTCTGAGGCCAGATCGGTTTCCATGCCATCGCGACTGAGTTCAACCACGATGTACCGATTGCTGACACCGCTAACCGGGCTTGCATCAATCCATTCATAGCTTGATCGGCCCTGAAGTAAGTCTGTTGTTAACCGCACGCGCTCACCATCGATCTCGCGATCGACATAAAAGCCCAGGTGGTTCGTGGGGTCGGCAATCGACCAGGACACGCGCACCCGATCAGACTCAGAGCGCACCTCGAAGACGGTTAGGCGCACGGGAGTGGGGTTCACTTCGCGCACCCAAATTCCGGTTAGCGCAGTTGCCATGAAAAGCTGGGTTGGGTCGTCTGCACGCATGGAGATGTTTCGAGAGAACAATTCGCTCTCGCTCAAGCCCTCATTCATCCAAGCCCAGGATCCGTCAGCGCCGCCCTGTTCAGACACTTTGATACCCTCACGGGTCGCCGCATACAAGCGGCCTTCGTTTGCGGGGTCGATAACGATGCCCGTCACTGGACTTGTGAAATAGTCGGAACGTCCTCGATCACGAATAATGCTCCAGGTTTCACCACGATCGAAACTCTGAAACACAACACCAATCTGGTCGCTTCCCTCAAACTCTCCGCCGGGGAATGCACCCCGGGCACCGCTGGCAATCATGTGATTGGGGTTGATCGGGCTGATGTCGAAATCGAAAAGCTCAAGGTGCACCCCAAACATCATAGGGTTGGGCACCTCGGTATCGACTTCCATAGATTCGCCCGCGTAGCGGGTCCAGGAATTTCCGGAGTTCTCAGAAATATACACGCCACCCCAGCAGCCCCCGGCGCCAATGTAGACCCGATCGTAATTCTCGGGATCAATGGCCAAGCTCAACATCGCGTAGTAGTCCAAAAACGCGTTGTTGAAATCGTCGTCAAAACCGGGCATGGGAGGCATATGCTCTAGACCATCGGAAACTCGTGTCCAATTCTGGCCACCGTTGGTGGTCTTGTACATCCCACCAAACTTTGACTGCACACTCGCCCAGACAATATCCGAGTCGGTGGGGTGAACCAGCATCGAAATGATAATGCGGTTTCCTTCGTGGGGTAGCTCACCACTGATATCGGTCCAAGTCTTGCCGCCATCGCGCGACCGATAGATGGTTCCGTTTTCACCAAAATCGTCGGACGCATCGGCCGTGCCTAAGTAGACAACCTCGGGATTAGACGGAGAAACGGCCATGCTTCGAATATCCGGATTCTTAAGACCAACCGCCCGATGCTCCCAAGTTACGCCACCATCGGGAGAGTAAAACAAACCCCCGTCGTAGCCCACTCCCGCGCCGGCATAAATGGCGTCGGTTCCGGGAACGGCGTAAATGGCGGCAATATCTGTGGCGAGGATTCCTTTACTTTGAAAGGCCAGTTCTTCTTCGGCTGAGAAGGCCTTGGGCCCGCCGCCAAAGACGCCCATTTCCGTGGCCACCACAAGATCGCCACTGGGAAGGGCCGCAACATCGTTAATGCGCGTGTAGAGAAAGTCGACTTTGCTTTCGATGAGGGAATTGGAGGTCACAGGAAAGACGCCCCCCCGGCCGATGGCCAAGGTCGATAGGGCCCCCTCGGCAAAGCGGTAAACGTCTGCTTCTAAAGTCGGCTCATCCATTCGGGTCCAGCCTTGGCCGCTGTCGGTGCTGACAAAGCAACCGCCTTCGGTCGCCAAGAACATGGAACCGTTTTCAGACCCGCTTAGGACCAAATCGCGGAACCCGAGAGCCGGTAGGGCGCCAACTTCTGCCCAGGAGGCTCCCTGGTTTTCCGACTTGTACAGGATGTCCTTCGAGACAACAAAGAACACATTGTTGTTTTCAGGTAAACGACAGAGAGCATCAATGCGCTCTGAAGGTAAACCGGTGTTGGATGCAGTCCAGGTTAAGCCGCGATCAGTACTGACGAAGACGCCTCGGCCAAGCGGTCCGTTGGAGGCCACAATGATATCCGTGTCCTCCGGGTCGATCCAAAATTCATGAATCCCACCGCGAGTACCTTGGGGCGTGGATAGAAACTGCCACGTCAATCCGTTGTTGTCCGAAATATAGACTTCGGAAAAGACGGAGCCACCTCCGGCGTACAGTCGCCCATCGACCGGATCCACGGCAATGGCCTGGATGCGTTCGTAGCCTCCAATGAAGATTTCGCGGGGCAGGCCCTCGCGAGATGGAGACCAACTTTTACCGTTGTCCGTGGACACGAACACACCCGCGTTGGTCGTCGACGCGAAAACTCGAGAACCGGTGGGGTCGACCACAAGATCCAAGACGTGACCGCCAAAGGGACCAATGGATCGAAACTCCGCTTCAGGAATCTGGGCGGTGAGTGGGGCTGCAATGAAGAGAGCCGAAAGGATGCATAGAAGAACTGGACGGATCATGATGTTGACTCCGGAGGACAATTTAGGGTGGCGCTAAAGCCATGTCGTATAAGTGTATCGAGAATCGAACCCCCGATTCAATGAAGAGTCCCTTGCAGCAAGCCGGAGAGGCATTAGAGACCCTTGAATTCTGGAGGTGGTTTGGGTGAAAAACACCCTAGGGGCGAATCGAGTCCCCAAGAACATTGTAGTCGTCGACTTCGATTTCGGCGAGGCGTCCCTCTTGCTGGGCCTGCCGGGCCCAGGCCTCAAGCTCGGTAAATGATGACTGGGCAAGGATTTCGGAGACCGCCTCGGGCATGAGAATAATTGGGTATCCCGGCTTATCCCGCATCAAAGGGCGAAGGGCGACCTGACTTTCGGGCAGGGACTCAAGCGCCTCGATCAGCTGATCTAAAGAGTCAATGCGGGGAGGCAGGTGTTCAACCGGAGTAAAAAAAGCCACATTGTCCTTGGGAACTGCGGCCAAACCGGTCCGAACCCAGTCGCGGAGCTCCGTGCTGTCCGAGGCCACAAAGTGGACGGGGAAGTCGACGTGCGCCGATTTCGTGACATCTCCTTCCGGGCCAAGAACACAAATGGGCCCCCCCAGTTTGGCGAGTTGTCCCGTATGCACATGATGGGAAAGCAGACTTTCGCCGTCGACCTCTTTGAGGGCCAGGGGCTTACCGTTATCGTCGGTCCGACCTGCGATGATCACATAAACCCCGGTCATGAAATTCTCCTAAAGACTCTTGATGTCGGCCATGAGCATGGCCTTTGACTCAGCGTCGGACACTTGCTCTGCCAGCGCGATTGCGGTGGCACATTGAGTACTAGCCTCATCTTTTTGACCCGCCCCTTTGTGGGCGCGTGCGAGAGCTTCGTAACCGTAACCGCGAAAGAAGGGATCGAGTTCCGCAGCATCGCTCACCTTGACGCAACGTTGGGCGTAATACATGGCCTCGGGCCACCGTTTGGCGAGGGCATAGACGCGGCTCAACTGCCAGTAACCGATTGAGTCGTTTTGTGCCGTGCGTGCCTCGACCTGTTGCCAGTGCCAAAAAGAAGCGTGGGCGGTATGAAGCATGGCTTCGGTTTCTGCTTCGGAACGGTTCTCGCTATCGATATAACCCCAAGTGCCGTTGTAGCAACTCTTCCCAAAATGGGTGTGGGCTTCCTGTGAATCAAAATTGGACATTTCTAGCCTCCGGATCGGCATTATAAGCGATGCTGAGGCTTTCGGGCTATCGAAGGAGGGGGATGTTCTCGTGAGGCAGGCGCTCTTCCGCCGAGCGGAAGTAAAAGTTGGGATGGTAGTTGAGGAGATTCGTGACCCGGCTCATGTAAATGCAGGCGAAGTCTTTGACCTGATGGCTAAAGCGAGAAGTTTCACGCCCCTCACGAAACACGGATCCCCAGTAGGGGTTGTAGGCGTTGTGAATGCGATCTCCCAGCTCACCCATGGAGACCTTGATCTCGGCCAAATCTTTTCGCAGTTCCTGGATCCGAGCGTCCATACCGTTAAAGGTGGACGCTTTCTGCCCTGTTCGCTTCGCTTCTAAGCGTTGTCGTTCTAACCCCGCAATGTCGGTCTCAATAAAGCCGCGTCGGCTGGTCCAATCATTGAGTTCATCGACCAAGGATTCGATCTGGCGATTCACGGCGATCTCTTCTTCCAGCTCTTCAACCACCATAGCGGTTCGCCACCCAAGGTTTTTCTTGCTTCGCAGAATGTCACCATAGGTGTGATCGCCGAAATAAAGAATTTGGTCGCCGGCAAACCCAACGTTATTTTCGAGAGAGCGGGCGTTCCCTCCATGTACGACGGGGGCAAATCCCTTGGGGAGCTTCTCTTTCGATTTCTTCGCGGGAAGACTTAGATCGACAAAATAACCAGGCTTTCTTGCGTCGACCACAATGTAGTCGAAGTGCCTTCCCCAGGTTTCTTCGCCATCTTTGTCCATCAAGTGAGACAACAAGGCGCGCGTGTAATAGAACTCACTATTGGTGAGGAGGAAAATCTTCTTCCCGCTCGAGCGAATCTCTTCAAGGGTTTGGGTCAGCAGCGGATTTCGACGAATGTACTTTGAGAGATTTCCCAAAATCTCTGTTTTTAGAGATCCATCGCCATGAACCGAGTCGATCGCTTCACGAACATTGGCATAGATTTCTCTTGGGGTCCGTTTTGCCGGGATCAATCCCTCTTCGCGCATCCCGATCAGGTTGGCATACAAAAAGACTTCGGGCAGATGAAACAGCGTATCGACGCTGACATAGGTTTTTCCACCCATCCGAACCCGACCCGTACGATAGGAGTTCTTACGCTCCTCATCACTCAAACTACGGCGCCCGTGATAGGCGCGGCTCACATAGTTGTGATAATCCATCTTCAGGATATTGCCACGCTTCTTATCCACCACTAATCCACGGATAACAAAGTTCCGCTCGTAGGGGATTTTGGCCAGCGCCTCCGGAAAACCAAATCGTTCAATGAGACGACGCCCGCTCAATCGATAGGCAAGCTCCTCGATTTCCGGACCACGATAGTGGGCCAGGGTATGGTCGAGATCGAACCCAACCGCGCCCACGGAGTTCATCCTGAGGTTCCGATTCACGTAAATACGCTGTTCCGGAGGAATGCGATGTTCGGATGTGATCGGAGAATAGTGTCTGGAAAAGGCCATAAACGATTTAATTCCTTGTAGTTACAAGCCAGGATACCCCATGTGAATGGGGTGGTCTATGTGATTATCGGCAATTGGGTTCTTTTCCCCATAGTCTAATTCAGAAACTCGCTAACAACCGTTGAGGAAAAGCCGATAACCACATTGCTAAGGGGGACCTCTGTTGAGGTCCATGATTTCCTAGGGAACCAAAAGAAAAGCTGAACAAAATTTCAATGAAGCAAGTTCCAGTTCCAGAGGGTGAGGCAATTCGGGTTGGGTTCATCGAACTACCCGACCCTGCTCTCGATCTGCTTACACACTTTCATCAACGTGACGACGCGAGTGTAGTTGCCGTCGTGGGTCTAATCCCGCACTCCTATGTGTTGCGCATGGCAGAGATCCTTCAGGTTCCGACCACGGAAACTCCAAACCGCCCCACCCTTTCTGATTGTAATGTGGTCATCGTAGGCGACAGGCCGGCGGAATTGCATGAGCAAATGACCACCCTTCTCGGAGGTATGAAGTGCACCGTCATCACAGTTGAAGAAGCCTGTGAGTGGACCGGCGTTACCCTCGACGAAGATGATATTGAGGTTTCAGACTCAACCAACCTCGACATGGAAGACCTGAGTGCTGTCTTCGCCGCGGAAGAAGCGCGCAAGAAAGCCAAGAAGATCCAAGCTGAAAAGAAGATGGCCAAGGCTTTGGGAGAGGCCGAAGAGGATGCAACCGCAGAACCCGAGCTTGCGGAAGTAGAAGATCAAGATCCGGTCTCAGAAAAAGAAACTCCGGTTGAAGATGCCCCGGCAGAAGAAGTTTCAGAATCAGAATCAGACGCCACCGAGAAAGAAGCTGCTCCCTCTGCAAAAGAAGTGAGTGCAGACGAACCTTCGGTCACGGAAGAGAAAGAGGAAGGGTCCTCAGTTGTTTCCGAGGAGTTGCGTTCGCAAGTTAAGACTCTGATGAATCAAGGGGCCGGTAGCGATGCCCTAAGCAGTATTCTTGATGATGCCATTTCCCTCACCGACTCCAAGACCGGGAGCATTATGGTGCTCGAAGAGGGATCTGAGTTTCTCCGCATTGTGGCGGCCAAAGGTTTACCCGGGCACATCATCAAACAAGTTCGACAGAGCATTCACCAGGGAGTTTCTGGTGATGTGTTCCGAAGTGGCGAGCCCAGGCTAGTCGACGGCCGCGATGGGCGTCCGCTAGGTAACTCGCGCGAACTTCGACCCAAGCTTCGCCAATCGGCAGTGGTTCCGATCGTTTACGACGGAAAAACCCATGGCGTTTTGTGCGTTAACCACGAATCCCACGGGCTGGGGTTAGATGAGGTTGCGCTTGGCGTTCTTAACGAATTTGCCCAAGAGACGGCAGAAGACATCTACAACGCCACGCGGATGAAACCGTCTCAGACGGAAACCCGGGTCGACGCCCTCATGCGTTCTACCGAACGCTACATGGCCCTCGACGAGAGCCTTCCTCACCGTTTGAAGGCAGTCGCGGAATCGATTCGAAAAACATTGCACGGTGACTTTGCTCACCTGTTCCTGATTGATTCTTTGGGCCAGAAACTGGAACCGATCACGCCCCGTCGCGGTTCGACCATCAGTCGTGGAGAGTCTGTATCTCTACACCAAGGCATGTACGGTTGGGCGGTGCGACACCTGAAGCCACGCGTGCTTGTGCTCAAGGATGAAGACTCGGAGAACGGTGAAATCAACGGCATTGCTTCCTACCTCATCCCCATCTACGCCGGTCCACCTCGTGGTCTTTTGGTGGTAGAAGGGGTGAAACTTACGGTTGATTCCGATCCCGAAGAGCTTTTGCCTGCCCTTGGGGATGTGATGGAACGCGTTGCGGAAATGATTGAAGTCGAAAAAGGATTGGAAGCTCAAGAGCTGATGTCCCAGCTTCAAATGCGAACCGCAGATCAATCGGCCCGATTCCGCGACCTTGAACCCCTGGATTGCGCGCGTGCCGTGCTTGAGTTCTCGGTGGACCTTCTTGCCGCGGAAACCGCAGTTTGGGTCCCCCATGATAGCGAGCCGGTTTGGGCTCGCCCCACAGGTTCTCGCGCTGCCTCGGTGCAACAAACCTTTACGGACCGGGTTGATCCCATTTATGAGTGGGCCAAGGATCGTGACAGCGGAGCCGGTGGTGCCGAGTTCCCGGACTGGGATTCGGACGCACCCGAGGCTAAGGCGCCCTACCTCACCCTTCAAACACCGGGCGATACGGGTATCTACGTTCTTGTCTTCTCACCGGACGATCAGGCTGGAGCCCTGTCTCAGGTGCCTTTGCCGATTCTGTTCAACCTCATGCGCCAGCTCGCTGGGTTTCTCCCTAAGGAAATGGACAAGGCCGCCTAACTTCTGGTTCGCCCGCTGAACAGAAGCCCTCCGTTACCTGCTTGATGCAATGAATTGCTATGCTTGCGGCATGGAGTCCAAGCCTAACTTTCAAATTCGAGAGGACGATCTCTCGAGCCCTACCATCATTGCGCTGCTTGAAGAACACCTTGCGCACATGAAGTCCATTTCGCCCCCAGAGAGCGTTCACGCTCTCGACCTGGATGGCCTACGTTCTCCCGAAGTGACGTTTTGGTCCGTGTGGGATGGGACCTCATTGCTCGGTTGTGGGGCTTTGAAAGAACTGAGTCCTGACGCCGGGGAAATCAAGTCGATGCGCACCTCACAAGAACATCGTGGCAGGGGCGTCGGCTCTCATATGGTGCGTTTCATCTTGGCCGAGGCGCAAAAACGCGGCTACATACGGCTGAGCCTAGAAACCGGCCCTGAACCAGAGTTTGAGCCGGCTCGCTCTTTGTATCGACGCTTCGGTTTTGAGACTTGCGGTCCCTTTGCCGACTACGTTGATGACCAACACAGCGTGTTCATGACGAAAATCTTAGACCCCACCGCTTAGACCCCAGCGCTTAGCTGCCTCC
>JABDJR010000511.1 GCA_013003415.1 Candidatus Eiseniibacteriota bacterium
CGCCAAATCCTTGCGCCTCGATTTTAACGAGTGGATCGGAAGCGAAAACCCGAACCTAAAAACGGCTGTCCAGTCCTTTGACCTTGTGCGAGCGAACATGTACCCGGAAGGCGAAAAGGTTCTTGGCAAAGTCTCGGAGCAGTTTGGCGTGCGGACTTCCCAATTGCTCCTCACCAACGGCACCGACGAAGCGTTCAGCAACGTCTATCGAACCTTTCTCAACCCAGGAGATAAGGTCCTTATTCCGGATCCCGGGTACACGATGATGACGTTCTACACTCTCTTGTGTCAGGGAACACCTGTTTCGTGGCCGCTGCATCTGCCCACCTTTGACTACGACTGGAATCTGGCTCGGGACTTTGCAAAAGAGGGTGGCAAAATCGTCACCCTGGCTCGACCCAACAACCCAACCGGCAGCGGGGCATGCATAGACAGCGTGTTGGAGTACGCACAGAGTCACCCCAATCAGCTCGTCCTTGTCGATGAAGCCTACGGGGACTTTGCCGCCGATACACTGATCCCTTCCGCTTTGGCGTCCGAGAATCTACTGGTTCTTCGAACTTTCTCAAAGGCTTGGGGTTTGGCGGGGCTCCGGGTTGGTGCCGTGATCGGACCCGAAGTTTTACTCCGTGATCTTAAAAAGACGGCGAGCCCCTACTCCGTAAATGCTTTTGCCCTGCACGTCCTTGAGGCCTTGCTTCCGGATAAACGCTGGCCGGCCCGCGCCACCCAACTTATTTCTGAATCCAGGGAAACCCTAAAGAGAGAATTGAACCAGCGAGGTATGCGCACGCACTTTGGAGGGGGGAACTTCTTCCTCATGTACTTGGGAAAAAGCCTTCCGGCCTTTCTTAAGGCTATGGAGGCACGAGGAGTTCGTCTTCGCGACCAATCCTCTAAGCGCGGCCTGGAAAACTGGGTCCGGGTATCCATTGGAGCTCCGGAAATCACCAAAAGATTCATCAACCTGATGGACGAGTCTCTGACCGAGGCGGCAATCAATCCAAGGGAAGTTGTCTGATGCGAAAAGCAAAAGTGGAACGCAACACAAACGAAACTCGCATTTCTTGCGAAGTGAATTTAGATGGCCAGGGCGACTATGAAGTTTCAACGCCGATTGGATTTTTCACCCACATGCTTGAGACGTTTTCCAAACACGCTTTGGTAGATCTCAGGATTACGGTTGAAGGGGATGTCCATGTTGATCAGCATCACACCATCGAAGATACCGGCATCGTGCTTGGGGAAGCCATGACGCAAGCCCTAGCTGATCGCAAAGGCATCTATCGCAACGGCTCTTGTCTATATCCCATGGACGAGGTGTTGGCCCGCTGCGCCCTCGATCTTTCCGGGCGTTCGGTTTGTGTGTTCTCGGGAAAATTCGAGCATCGCTTTGTCGGCGAGCTGGAAACCACCATGATCAAAGAGTTCTTTCACGCGGTTGCCGCCTCGCTCAAGGCAGCCGTCCACCTGGAGGTCTTGACCCCCGGGAACGATCACCACATGGCGGAATCAGTTTTTAAGGCCTTCGCAAAATCCCTTCGCCAGGCGGTGGACCTTGACGCGCGTATTGCGGATCGGATCCCGTCAACCAAAGGAGTGCTGTAACCATGATCGGTATCGTGCACTTGGGGCAGGGAAATGTGGGAAGTGTGGTCCGGGCCTTGCGGCGAATGGACATTGAATCGGAGCTGCTCGAGACGCCACGGCTTGAGGGTATCCACGGTCTGATTTTTCCGGGAGTGGGCAACTTCAAGGTTGCGGCAGAGGAGTTGGATCGTCGTCGTTGGCGCACGGCTCTGCTCACCTGGGTTAAGGACGACCGCCCCCTCCTTGGAATCTGCCTCGGCTACCAACTTATGTATGAAGGAAGTACGGAGTCTCCGGGAACTGAAGGCTTGGGCCTTTTCCCGGGGCAATGTGACCGAGTTCCCTCGGAGAAACAGCCCCACATGGGGTGGAATCGGTTACTAACCGAAACTCCCAACTGGGCAGGTTATCAGGATAGTTGGATGTACTTCGTCCATGGCTTCGTGCCTCCGGTGGGGAACGAAACGGTGCTTCAAGCCCAAGACGGTGGGGTTGCCTTTGCGGCTGGTGCAGAACGCAGTCGCACTCTTGGCGTTCAGTTTCACCCGGAAAAAAGTAGTCGCGACGGGTCCAGGTTCTTGAGCCGGTTTGTGGAGGGGCTTCCATGCTAGCCAAGCGCATCATTCCATGTCTCGATGTTGATGAAGGGCAAGTAGTCAAAGGAGTACGCTTCAAAGAGATTCGTGCGATGGGAGATCCGTTGGCCTACGCTAAGCGGTACATGGACCAGGGCGCCGACGAGCTGATGTTTTTGGATATCACCGCCAGCGCCGAGGGAGTTCGTACTCGTAGGAATTGGCTTGGCCCCGTTGCGGATGCTCTGGACATCCCACTCTCGGTGGGGGGAGGGATCAGAACTCTTGAAGACATGGAGAGCCTCCTTTCCATTGGCGTCGACAAAGTTTCCATGTCGACAGCTGCGGTTCTAAATCCGGATTTAATTAATGAAGCGGCCAAGGTTTTTGGATCTCAATTCTTGGTTCTGAGTATCGATACAAACTGGGTTGACTCCGAATGGTTGATCACGATCAAGGGGGGACGAGAACAAACCCAAAATCGCACCTTGTCTTGGGCTCGAGAGGCGGTAGATCGAGGAATTGGGGAAATCCTCCTCAACGTTATGGACAAAGACGGGACCCGAGAAGGTTACGCTTTGGAAGTCACCGATGCGGTGGCCCGGGCGGTTGGAGTCCCCGTGATTGCAAGCGGGGGTGTCGGTAGCGCCGAAGATATTGTCACTGTTTTTCAAGAGACCCAGGTGCAAGCCGCTCTGGCCGCGTCCATTTTTCACGACGGTAGTACGACGGTTAGGGAAGTCAAAGAAGCCTGTCAGTTGGCGGGAATTGAGGTGCGGCCATGTTGATCGGAAGTTGCGACCTTATGAATGGGAAGGCCGTCCAACTGGAGAATGGCGACCCCAATCGAACTCGGATAACAGAAGACAACGTCGAGAGCTTGGTCGACAATTTTTCTCTCACCGGCCCCGTCGCGATTATTGATCTTGATGCCGCCTTGGGGCGCGGTGACAACCGTGAGCTGATCGCTAGCCTGTGTCGCCGCGCTCGCGTTTTTGTTGGGGGCGGTATTCGAGATGAAAAAACCGCCAGGGAAATACTTAGGATGGGCGCAGAGGCAGTGATCATCGGAACCGCCGCTAATCCAGAGCTCTTATCTAAGCTACCCAAAGAATCCGTGATTGCCGCCCTGGACATGAAACAGGGAGAAGTGGTTGATCAGGGTTGGACACGTTCGACTGGGGAATCCTTTCTTGATCGCGCCGAGCGACTGGAGCCTTTCTGCCGTAGCTTTTTGGTGACCCAAGTAGAACATGAGGGGCTGATGCTTGGATTCGACTTTCAGCCCCTGCGGGAACTTAAGGAAAGAGTTAAGACTCCCCTGATTGCCGCGGGCGGGATTAGAAACTACGAGGATTTGCGCAGGTTGGCCAGTATGAACATCCAGAGCCAACTTGGGATGGCACTGTATCGGGGTCACATCGATCTTCATCGCGGATTCTGCGAGGTTGGAGATTGGAGCAAAGGCCTATTGCCCGCCGTAGTTCAGGAAAGAGGCGGTGAAGTGCGCATGGTCGGATTCATGAACCGCGAAGCCCTCGAGAAAACCCTAGAAACACGCAAGGCAACTTTTTGGTCGCGCTCTCGAAACCAATTGTGGACGAAGGGCGAGTCCTCAGGCAACACGCTTTACGTGCGTTACGTTGCTTGGGACTGCGATCGGGACAGTCTGCTTCTACAGTGTGAGCCTCAGGGAGTGACTTGCCACTTGGGAACGCGTTCCTGCTTTGACACCACTGCGGGCAGCCCCTGGCCACAGCTAAGTCACGACATCGCAAAGCACGCCGCCTCTGGTGGTTGGACATCCAAGTTGCTCTCAAAACCAGATCTGCTGGGTGCCAAAATCCTGGAGGAGGCGCAAGAAGTGGTGAGTTTCAAGGATCGGGAGAATCTCGTTTGGGAACTCGCCGATCTGTTTTATCACAGTGCTGTTCTGATGGAACGAGAGGGAGTGTCTATCGAAGAGATTGGTCGCGAACTCAACGCGAGGCGAAAACAATGAAGATCATGCCGGTATCAGAATGGGAAAAGAATGCCCCTATAGATCCTCCCACCGAAACCGTCATGAAGATCATCGATAGGGTAAAGAAGAGTGGGGACAAAGCCCTTCGTGAGTATGCTGCGGAATGGGACGGGGGTGCGCCTGAGCGCTGGGTTCTTCCCATCGGGGGAGCGGCCGAAGCTTGGGAAAAAACAACCGAGTCCGTCCAAAACGCTATGCGCGTGGCTGCGGCTCAACTTGAAGCATGGTCGAGAGCTTGTCTCCCTAAAGCTCCCGCTAGGCTGACGCACGGTGATGTGAAACTTCGGCAGGACATTCGCCCGGTTGCCTCAGCTGCGGTCTACGTACCCGGCGGACGATACCCGCTTGTATCCTCGGCCCTTATGGGCCTGATCCCGGCTCAAGTGGCCGGCGTTCCCAGACGTGTGCTAATGACTCCGGCCAAAGGCGGAAAGGTCAATGCCGAGATTCTGGCAGCGGCGCATCTAGGCGGGGCCACTGAAATCTGGGCCGTGGGAGGTGCCCACGGGATTGCCGCCGCCGCTCTTGGAGTGGACGGGCTCGATCCCGTCGATCTGATTGTGGGACCCGGTAACGCCTATGTTTCGGAGGCAAAACGACAACTTCAGGGAGTCGTTGCGATCGATATGGTCGCCGGCCCCTCCGAACTTCTTGTCATCGCGGACAAGGGGACGAACCTTGAGTATTTGGCCTGGGATCTACTTGCCCAAGCCGAGCATGGTCCAGACTCTGAGTCCGTTGTCTTTAGCGAAGATCAATCTGTACTCGTTGCTCTTTCTAAAAAGCTGGACTCGCTCGTTCGGGAGTGGAACAACGATGTGGGGGAACAGGCAGTCACCCAAGTATGCGGTGCCTACGGTAGTTTTTCGGACTTGTCTGCCGCAGCCAACCGTATGGCTCCTGAGCATCTCCATGTCACGACCACCGATTTAAAGCCTTGGGAGTCGGTTCTAACCAACTACGGATCCCTCTTCTTGGGTGATCTGACGGCAGTGGCTCTGGGAGATTATGCCAGCGGTGGGAATCACGTTCTTCCCACATCGAGAGGGGGACGTTTTCGCGGCGGGCTTTCGGTCGAAGATTTTATGGTACGGCGCACGGTTCAAGCCTACGACCCTGAAAACGATCTCTCTGTCATGGAAGCTGCGGCGGAGCTAGCACGAGTTGAAGGGCTTTACGCTCACGAGAAATCGTTACAGGTACGACTTCAAACCCGAAAGTAGGGGTAGCTTTTCTGAATGCTAGATTTGAGTTCGCCCGAAGCGCTGAAGTTAGGCCATCTCCGAAAGGTACTTAGGTAACATGGTGCGCCAGGTGGGCCAGTTGTGATCGTAGTCCGGTCCCCAGGGGTCAACTCGGTTGGGTACACCTTTGTTACCCAGGATTTTTGCCATACGCCAAGACTCCTCTGGGTCTTCCCATTGTCCCTGACCAAAGGCGAAGACGATCATGCGTTCACGGAGCTTTTCTAGCTGCTCCCCGTCATCGAGGTTGGGAAGGAAATAAATGGGAGAGGAGAAGTAG
>JABDJR010000513.1 GCA_013003415.1 Candidatus Eiseniibacteriota bacterium
CATGAACACCGTGTGGAGTGCAATCAGCCCAACCTGCTCGTTGGCGCGTTCGTCTCCAGCTAAGAAGAAGCGAGAGCTGTTATTGGGCGCGTTGACAAAACCTTCTTCGTTGTAGGGAAGCAGATTCCCCGCGCTTGTTTTGAGCTTCCCCGTACCATCCAAGGCGCGTAAAGCTCGGGCCCGGTCTTCGTCCGAGCCATAGATTTGGGAGCCATCAATAAACGCGGTGATGACATTGACCTGCTGACGCACGCCTTCGGTGGGTTGGTGCAGGGATCGAAAGAACGTCAGCGACTGGGTGCCCGTCCCCTCCGGGTCAAATTGAGGATCCCCGGCGGGAATCTCGATAGGGTATGGCTCTAAAGGAAAATGGGATGGGGTTAGGTCGATGTCGTGATCCAGAAACTGACCCCACTGCCAAAACAAGTCCGTCATGGAGGTCTCGTTCGGCATCTCGCCCCGTTGTGCGCAAACGATATTGCTCACGGCCCGCGGGTTGCTGGCCGTAATTGGTGGGAGGCAAACTTCGTCGGCATAGGTGGGCGGGGCCACACGGATCAGGGGCGTATAGCTACTTCCCCAATCAGGATTAGACAGGTTGTTTCCATACCCATCGATCGAGCGGTATTCAGGAAGCGCTTCGCCAACCGCCGCCGCAGAAGCCGCAAAGCACAAGATAAGACAAAGAGTCAGTGCCCGGATCACAAGAATCTCCCCCATTGTGGTAGCCGAGTAAGGGGAAATTATACCGATTTAGTAAAAGGCAGCCTAGAACTGTTTAGGTTGGCTAGTGTCCGGCTGCTTTGAGGGTCTCTTCAAGCTTGAGAGAGCAGATTAAATAGGCGTAAACATCGCCCGGGTCGCCTTCGGTGGCTTGCTTGATGGACTTGGCAAAAGGGAACGTAGTCGCCCCATCTTCCCCATCTGCGAAGGGAATCTTGATCGCCCACTCCCCATCTTCCTCTTGCTCCAGCTCGCCATTGCCGTGAAGACAGAAGAACTCGGCGATAAGGGCTCCCGTGGGAAGGACAAAGCGCCACCAAAAGTCTTCGGTAGCGAAGGCCGCCTTGAGTTCGTCAAAGCGATCGAATCCGTCGCTGATAGCTTTGGCCGAAGCTTCCGGATCATCCAGATCAATGTCGATATTGAGTTTGTCGCGGTAGACCAGAATGCCTTCATTGACCAATTCAGGAAATTGGTCTCGCGTGACCTTGTGGGATTCGTGAACCGCTTGTTGCAAACTCCGGCGAACGAGATAAATCCCGTAGGCAAACGCCGCGACCCCTAATAAAACGACAGCGCCTACGACCCACCAAATCCAATGCATACGTCTCTCCTCGGTTTGCCTACCCAAGGAGAGTTATCGGCAGAAAACGCGGTCTTCTGAAGCCCTCTTACTGGTCGAGATTCCGTTTGATCCCGCCCCAAGTAGACGGCTCTACCGGATCAGCGATGCTGCAGGGGGGCTGGCCTGGCTCCTTGCCGAAACCGAGAGTTCCCGTTCCGCTGGGATAGGGAATAGCAATCTCGGCCGCATTGCAATTCGCCCAGGCAAGGTCCTGGTTGGGAGCGAAAAGGCGCGGTGTGACCTCCACAAGATCGTTGGCATAGGACGTCATGTAGAAGAACCCGAGGACAAGCAAGCCGGCTCCCTCATCGATCACCGAATCCTGACACTCTTGAAAGGTGACGACATTGCCCCCGCCCGAAGCGGGAAAGTTGTTTCCTGGAAAGTCCAGGTCCCCGCAGTTAGTCCAAGTGTCGGCGACCGCAGACTCGTAACGAATTCCAAACACTGCACCGGCCGAGCCGGACAAAGGGATGTTGGTCAGAATGGCATAGACGTGAGTTGGGGTTCCATCGGCGGGCCAATTGACGACCAGAGCCTCTGAAGGTGTCGACGCGTCCGGGCAATTCCCAATCGTTGGAGCTTCCGAGGTGCATGCGTTCTTGCCCACGACCGACTGGGCATGCAACCCAATCTTCGGCTCAAAGGATTGCGCTAAACTGGCGTGAGCTCCAAGGGTAGAGAGAAGAAAAGATAATAGTCCAAGTTTTGTCAGGTTCTTAAGCACGATGCCCTCCCTAGGATCAATAAGGTTGCGACGCCATCGGTTTTCTTTGCCCGCAGATTGTAACCTCAGAACCGAAATCGGTCACACCCGTGCTAAAATGGGCGTATATACTGAAGTTTGGCCACCCTGCCCCGATTTACCCAGGTTCAGTTATTCAGGAGATCATCGCTTGCGTACACACCTTTGGCTGTTTGCTCTTATCCTAGGCCTCGTCTCCCCAACCGGGCTTCAAGCTGCGAACCTTCAAGTCCCCGCCACCTACGCTCGCATCACCGATGCCCTGGCCGCCTCCACCGACGGCGATACCATCAGCGTTGCGGCGGGTCTCTATTCTCCTTCAGCCAACGGCGAAACCATTCCTTTAGCCATCAGCAAGAACGTGTCGTTACTTGGTGCAGGCTACGAAACGACAACCATCGATGCCGAGATGTTGGGATCGGTCATCCGAATCACGGCCCCGGGCAATGTTCAGGTCAGCGGGTTCACCATTACGGGCGGGTTCTCTTTCAATGGCGGCGGTGTATGGGCATCCTC
>JABDJR010000531.1 GCA_013003415.1 Candidatus Eiseniibacteriota bacterium
GTCCGATGTTGCTCCTGGGTAGCGAAGTTACCGTAGGCACCGATGGCAGTGTTTGGTTGGACGGGGAGCCTGAGGACAAGTTGCGGCTCGTCAATGTTTCCAATCTTAAGGAGCTAGAGCGGGAGCCAAATGGACTCTTTGCTACAAAAGAATTGCAACTCGACCTTCCTCCTGGAGAGACCCAGGTTCGACAGGGGAGTCTTGAGTTAGCCAACGTGGATTCCGTGGGATCCATGGTGGATCTCATTTCTATTCAGCGATCGTATTCCGCAAACATGCAGGTGCTCAAAGCGGTAGATCGAATCTTGGGATTAGCGGCCTCGAAGGTCGGCGAAGTTTAGTAGAGAACTGGAGGAACGATGAACGGAAGCTTGCAAACATCTGCTAGCGGGATGGCGGCCCAGCAGCGCATGATCGATGTGATTGCGAATAACTTGGCCAATGTTAACACCACCGGGTTTAAGAAGGGTCGCGTTGCGTTTCAAGACGTGCTGTATGAGACGGTTCAGAACGTTCGCCCCGCCGATGACGCCGGCTCAGAAACCGTGGGAGCGATTCAGGTCGGTCGGGGAGTTCGGGTGGCTGCGGTGCAGCGTCAGCACTCCCAAGGATCCGTCGAGGTTACGGATCGCCCCTTGAACCTCGCGATTGAAGGATCTGGTTTCTTTCAGATTCAACGTCCGGACCTCCAAACCTCCTACTCACGTGATGGAAACTTCTCTCTATCGGATACCGGAGCCCTGGTCACCCAGGACGGTTACCTGGTAGAGCCAGGCATCTACATTCCGGCCGAGGCCACCGGTGTGTCCATTTCTCCTTCCGGGACGGTTTCGGCAACGGTTGCCGGTAGCCCTGAACCCATGGAACTCGGACGCATTGAAATCGCTCGATTCATTAACCCCAGCGGACTCCTAGCTATTGGCGAAAATCAGTACATGGAAACTCCGGCCAGTGGCGAGCCCATGGTCGGTTTACCCGATGAGTATGGATTTGGCCGCCTTCTGCAGGGGGCCCTCGAGACGAGCAACGTAGAGATTGTTCGGGAGATGACGGACATGATTGCTGCCCAACGGGCCTATGAGATTAACGCGCGAGCTATTCGGGCTTCCGACACCATGATGCAGAGCCTCAATGATCTCATTCGATAGCCGCAGGGCGTTTCTCATTCTTAGCGTTCTTATCTTGAGCTTCGGCGGTTGGTCGCCTACACAGGCGGCCGACTCGTTGGAGAACATCTCCCCACAGGAGGCGTTCGTTCAGACGGTCGCTCTGAAATGGCAAGTCGACGCCAGTCGCATGAAAGTGGATTGGGGCCGGCTAGAGAACAGAGAGTGGAAACCCCAAGACTCGATCAAGATTCGATCGGAGTCGAAGCGTGGATGGTTCGTAGTTCTGGTTGAAGGTTTGGATGTCGATCCTATGGCTGCTCGAGTTCGAGCGGGCGTGATTGATACGAGCTGGGTGACAGTTCGGAATCTTGTACCCGGCGAGGTCTTGAAAAGAGAGGACGTTCTAGCAAAAGAACAATTGTTCTGGGGGCCGCCTCAGGATCAGCTCTTGGAGCCTTGGGGTTATGAGGTCCGTCGCAAAATCGCCGTAGACACAGCCCTCCTCGAGCGACACCTGATGGCTCCGGAGTTGGTAGCCACGGGTGAGCAGATCACCCTGCAATGGACTCAGGGGTCGGTGAGCGTTGCCCTTCGCGGGGTAGCTCAGAACTCAGCGCGGCTTGGTGAGGTTGTGCGAGCCAGAGTAGAAGGCCGACGGGATTTGCTGCACGGCATCGCTGTGAAAAAAGGGGTCGCAAGATTACAAGGAGAAGGTTCGGAATGAAGCAATTAGGAATCGTTTTTGTGGTGGCTCTTTTGTGCGTACCCAGCCTGGCTCAGGCACAGCGTGCAGGTTGGTTGAGTGACGCGGTCGATCTCAAGGAAGGCGACATCGTCACCGTGGTGATCGATGAGCAAACCGAAGCTCGCGAGCGGGTGAGCGAGGTGGGCAGCTCCCGTCGTGGCCTGTCGACCAACTTGAGCGCGGATATCAACGGGGAAAGCACCTTTGGCGCTACCTCGATCGGAACGGGTTTAAACGCAGATTCAAGAAACGTTGGAGAGGCGGGTCGTACCGGCGATTTGTTCGGGGTCGTGTCTACGCGTGTCATCGAGGTCGATGAAAACGGTCTCGCCACCATTGAAGGCAAGAAGATGGTCACCATCGATGGTCGCAAGCAGGAAATCAGCGTCACGGGCGTTGTACGCCCTGAGGATCTGTCCTCACGAAACGTCATTCAGTCGAGTCGGCTTGCCGATGCGAGCATCCAATACGAAGGTGTCGACATCCAACCCAAGAAAGGCATTTTTGGAAAGATTCTTTCCATTCTGTGGCCATGATGCAATTTAAAACTAGTTTACTCGCAACCCTCCTTCTATTGCTTTTCCAGGGGGCGGTCTTTGCGTCTCCGGCTCGGATTCGTGATCTCACGATTCACGAGGGCGACATTGCACGCCGGATCGTCGGTTACGGCATTGTCACTGGCTTAGAGGGAACCGGGGATAGAAGCTTTGGAGGGATCTCTTCCAACAATCCTTCGGTTCACTCCGTGGTGAACTTGCTTCGTCGTTTTGATATTGAAGTCCCGCCCAATTACCTGCGACTAAGAAATGTTGCCGCGGTGTTGGTGACGGCGGAAGTGTCACCCTACCTTCGAGCTGGAGGGCGTTTCGAGGTCCAAGTAAGTGCCCTTGGGGACGCGACATCCATTGAGGGGGGTGTGCTTTGGATCACGCCTTTGGTGGACGATCCGAATCAACCTCCTGTGGCTACCGCTCAAGGAAAACTCCTAGTCACGCGGGGAGATCAGGGTCGCTATGTGACGTACCGTCGTCAGGGTAATTCAGCAAGAATTCCCGATGGCGGTGTCTTAGAGGTGAGCCCGCCACCGATTGCAAATGCGGGAAGACTTCTCTTGAAGCGTCCCGATCGTTCGGTGGCCATGCAGATTGAAGCCGCCATTAACCAAGCTTTTGGAGATAGCACGGCAATGATCGAAGACCCCGGGGCGATTCGATTGAATCTACCTGCTGGATCCGGCTTTGCTGAGGCGGCCGCCATCGACACGTTGCTTGTTGATGCTCAGGGACCTTCTCGAGTGATTATCCATAGTCGTGAGGGCACGGTGGTCGCCGGAGGCGGCGTTCGCGTCGGGTCGGCTGTGATCCATCATCGTGGGCTGACCCTTCGTATTGGGGGTGGGGAAACGATTGCTGGTCAGGGGCCCAATGAGGTCGGCCTGGTAGCTCTCCCTGAGGAAACCCTCGTTCAAGATATTGCCGCCGGTCTCCACGTAGCTGGAGCGCAGCCCGGCGAAATCGCTTCCATCTTTGAAGCTTTGCGGGATTCGGGAGCCCTGCAGGCGGAGGTCATTATCCGATGAGCATTTCAGGAGTTGGGGCGCCGGGTGCAGACACTCGCTCTCAAGAGGAGCAGGCTCTGCGTCATGTATGCCAGGAACTTGAATCGGTTTTCTTAAGACAACTTTTCCAGGCGATGCGGGAAAGCGTAGAACATGATCCCGAATTTGGGCCCTCCGAAGGAGAGGCTATGTTTACCGACCTGCTCGACGATCAACTTGCGCAGGAGTCGGCGCAAACTCTGGATCGCAGTTTGGGCGAGGCTTTGTATCGACAACTATCACAGCGTTTTCTTTCTAAGGACGTGTCATGAGTACCAATCTTTGGGTTCGACTGACGGAATGCATTTTGGCTGAAGCTGAGGCCATGGAGACTCTGATCAAAATCCTTCAGACCCAGCGCTCGGCGGTGGCTGAGGTGGATTCGCAGGATCTTCGACACCAAACCGATGCCATGAACGAGGCCATTCGGAGGCTCGAAGAGGTTCGAAACGTCCGAGAGGATCTCTTTGAATCGGCTTTCGGAAACGATGCTTTGGATCCCGATGGAATTGAGGAGCGGATCGGTGGCGTTGTTCCAGCCGACTTCCGCACCGCCTGGAGTGAATTGTCCGTGGTGGCAAAGCGAGCTTCTAGGGAGCTACGCATCAACCACCGCGTACTAACGCGTGCACGATCGACGGGAGAGGTGTTTTTCCAAACCCTGTTCGCCCATCTCGGCATGGAAACCCCTTCCTATCTTCAGGGAGAGGGTGGCAAGTCAAACCGAAACTCGCTTTTGATCAACAAGGTAGCTTAAGCCATGAGTCTTTCTAGCATGCTCTCAATTGCTCGGTCCGCGCTCTTAGCGCAGCAACGGGCAATGAACGTCACTACCCGAAATATTGCAAACGCCAGCACTCCAGGATACTCCCGACAAAGAATGATCTTGGGTTCCGTAGGATCGGTTCCCGGATTGCTTTCCGGCGGGATCGATTCCTTGGATCGAGTTCGCATTCGAGATCCCTTCTTGGATGACTCCTTTCGAAGAGAGTCCGGCTCACTCAATAGCGCCATGACATCGAGTTACTTTTTAGCTCAGGTGGAGTCCGCGATTGATGAACCTTCAGAGACCGGCGTGTCTGCCGCCATGAGCGAGATGTTTCAGGCTTTCGGCCGTCTCAGTGACGAACCCTCTAGCCCTGCAGCCCGAGAATCGGCCCGCGCGGCGGCGGAACGTTTGGTGACGAGACTCAATCACTTGGCTTCTTCCCTTGGGAAGTCGGTCGACCGTGCTTTGGAGCAAATGAACCAGGAAGTCGACGACGTGAACACCATGATTGAGTCCTTGGCCTCATT
>JABDJR010000534.1 GCA_013003415.1 Candidatus Eiseniibacteriota bacterium
GGAGGATTTGGACTCCCCCACCCCGTCGATCTAAATCCCAGGGCTCACCCCGCCCTACATGTTTAATGAGAGAGTGCGGCGATGTTTGGGCAAGGATGGCAACCCGATACAGTTCCGAATTCACACAGTTTGAGAGGGTGAAATCGATCAGGCGGTACTTCCCCGCGAAGGGGACCGCTGCCACGGAACGTGAAGAGGTCAAAACAGAAAGGCCTTCGGTTCGCACCCCGGCGAACACAAAGGCCATCACTTTTTTCATGTTGCCCCCGGGCTAGCTCCGCTCGGGGCGGAGAATAATTAGAAGCGATACAATGCGCTGATGCGGTGGGTCGCATCGAGGTCGCTATGATCGAAGAATGCATAATCTACACCGAATTGGCGGTAACGTACACCACCTCCGGCCGTGAGATCGCCCCCATCGGATCCTAATCGCAGTGCAACCGCGTTCTCGTACCAGTATTCCAGGCCAGGCAGGAAATTTCCAGAAAGAGAACCTGAACTAAACTGGTCGGCTTCCTGACTCTCGAAGGCGAAGTCTGCGTTCACGCCAAGGGTCAGGGTTCCGCGGAGGGCGTTGAGAAACCGTGTCGTATGCGCGCCAACCGCAATGGTGGGCGCTACGGTTTCACGGCGTCCACTGTCCCAGTAGAGTTGGGTGGTGGTGAGATCTGCCAGACGGATGCCAAGGGCAAAGTTGGCTTTAGGCCGATAGAGAAAACCGAGATCGGCTCCAATTCCAAAACTGGACGCGTCACTCACCAGAGATTGACGCACGAGCTTCAGGTTCACACCTGCAGACAGACGATCACTCAAACTCTTAGAGTAAGTGAGCATGAGCGCCAGATCGTAAGCACTTTCAGAGCGGATCAGAGATTCATCGATTTCAGGGTTTCCGTCGATGTCTTCTCCGACTTTGGCATCTTTGGTAACACGGATGCCGTCGACCGATAGCAACACTGCCGTGATGCCAATGGCACTTCGAGATTCGCCGCTGTCCATGGGAATGACCACGCTGCCAAAATTGTGGGCCAGAGTGCCCCCAAACTGACTCGCGTGCATGGCCATGGCTTCTCGGTGATCGAGTTGCACAAGACCAGCGGGGTTCCAATAGGCGGCACTTGCATCGTTAGCAAGGGACACAAAGGCTCCGCCCATTCCCTGAGCGCGAGCCCCGACTCCAATCTTTAGAAACTCAGCGGCAAACTTATCTGCGGCGAGGGCCGAAGTGGGAAGCTGCAACCCGACAAACAGAGCGACCAGGGCTAAACCTAGGCGACGAACTCTCATGAAACCTCCAGCTCCCCTCGATCAGTTCTTGGTGGGTTTATGGCTGGGATAGCCTGTCATCCACAGAATCTTGGATGAGCCTCCACCCGATGTACTCTTCGATAAGAAGCTTGTCTTCTTTCTTAACGTCTGTAAACGCGCAGGCCAATTCAAAGTCTTCATCGCCAGTGACGGGTTCGCATCGAACCACGACGCCGCCGCAGGTAATGACCTGAGTCTTTTTTCCTTTGCGTCCGAATGATGGCAAAAGGAGCGTTAATCCAACCTTGGTCAACGGTTCCAGCGGGTTACGCACAGAAGCTGAGATACCTCCGCTGGAGAGGTTCGTGCTTTCTGTGGTTAACGGCCGCTCGGTCGCGGTGCGTGCGGTTCGTTCAACTTGCAAAGCCAAACGCGTCCCAATGCGCGGGGCTTTCCTCCTGTCCTTCACTTCGTTAGTCAAAATTTACCCTCCGGGCGAAACTTCGCGACAAATTCGCGTGTCGCCTACGGGGGATGGGTTGGGGTCACCCATCTCATCCAAAAACAACTTATAGCTGGAAAAGTTCCTCACTCCCCCAAGCAAAAGCCCCACTCTAAGGGCGGGGCTATCCTTATCCAGCATCGAGACCGATTCTGGCTCGCCAAACGAGCCCTCTGGTCCAAACGGGTGGTTTCTAAAGTCACCGTTGCCCGATCCCAAATCCCTTACCCATCGCGGCACTCTAGGTGCAAAAACTATGGCTTACGCCGCAGTGGCAACCTACCATAGGCTACAAGCGGTGTCAAATCAAACCGTGTAATAGCAAAGAGTTACAAGGAATTGGGAGGGTTGCTTGGGCCTCAAAATCACCGAGTTCGATACTGAAGGGCCGGACTTGTCAGAGGGCCCAGCTGGCCGCGCATTAAATCGTCGAGGAGGAACCAAATCGGAGCCAAGGGGCGAGCTTTGCGAACCACGCGGGGCTCTCCGGAAATTCCTGCCATGGAAGCTGCGGTCAGGATTGCTTGGTGCAGATCGCCAAGCCCATCAACGAGACCGACCTCAACCGCCTGACGACCGGAAAAGATGCGACCATCGGCGAGAGGCAACACCTCTGAACGGGTCATACCACGTCCTTCCATGACCGCTTCGACAAACTGGTCGTAGACGTCGGCGACGAGAGCATCGAATACTGCATCATCTTGTTCTGACGGTCGTCTTGAAAACGATCCGATGTCTTTCAAGTCGCCGCTCTTATAAACCTCGTACCGCAACCCAATCTTTTCGAGAAGTTCGCGAGCGGTTGGAAAGGAAAAGATGACGCCGATGCTACCGGTCAGTGTGCCGGGATTGGCAAGAATCGTATCGGCAGGCACCGCGGCATAGTACCCTCCTGAGGCCGCCACGGACCCGAAACTGGCAACCACGGGTTTTGTTTGCTGCAGTCGCGTGACCGCATTGTAGAGTTCTTGAGAGGGCGCAACTTCACCCCCCGGACTATTGATCCTGAGAACCACCGCCCCCACCGAGCTATCCGTCCGGTTGGCCTCTATTTCATCGATCCAAGCATCGACATTGGAAATCGGCCCCTCAATCTTAATCAGACCCACGCGGTCGGAGCCCAGGGCGGGGAACGTGGTGCTAAAGCCAAAGAGGAAGGCAATTAGAATTGCTACGACCGCGAAGGCGCTGATAAACAGCAAACAACCAATCAATAAACCTTGTGAACGCGACGCCATATATCTTCCTTAGGTTTGGGGCAAAGAAAGTGTAACGAGCGCCTCTGCAAAACGACAAGGGCCGACCCTTCTGGGCCGGCCCTTTTAATATCTGTTCCCCGTCATGCCGTGCGCTTAGGTGAAAAGAGTACGGCGGGTCAACTCACGACTAAGAACGACACAAACAGGACAGGGAACATATTTAAGCGAGGTGTGAATCCCGCTTTCAAATCTGCTTACCCTGTATTGCAA
>JABDJR010000558.1 GCA_013003415.1 Candidatus Eiseniibacteriota bacterium
GGTCAAAAAACGAATAATTCATGAGCACGGTAGCGGCCTCCATTGAGGTCGAAAACCTAACTAAGGAATACCGCACGCCAAAAGGGGATTGGTTCAAGGCAGTGGACGGACTCAGTCTGTCCGCCAAGCCGGGATCGATCTTTGGTTTGCTGGGTCCCAATGGGGCCGGGAAGACCACGACCTTGCGGATGTTGTCTACGCTGGTCGGCCCAACCTCGGGCACGGCTCGCGTGGCCGGTTTCGATATTGCGACTGAGCCTGAAAGGGTGCGTCAGCATATCGGCTTCTTAACCGGAAGTACGGGCCTGTACCCGCGTCTCACGGCGCGTGAAGTTGTGGCTTATTTTGGGCAACTCTACGGGCTTGAAGGAGACTATCTTCAAGAGCGCCTCGAATTCGTTTTCCGTGATCTCGACATCCTCGACTACCAGAACAAGCGATGCGGCGAGCTTTCCACCGGCATGAAACAAAAAGTCTCCATTGCCCGTGCCATTGTTCACGATCCTCCCGTCCTCATTCTCGACGAACCCACCACCGGACTCGATGTGTTGGCTAGCCGAAACCTCGTCGATTTCATTCGTCGCTCCCGAGAGCTTGGAAAGTGTGTGCTCTTCTCCACTCATATCATGAGTGAGGCAGAACGTCTTTGTGACGAGCTTGCCATCATCCACAAAGGCCGCATTGTTGAGCACGGCACGAAAACCGCACTCATGAAACTCACGGGCAAGTCCTATGTTGAAGATGTGTTTCTTGCGATTCTAGGTGAGGCGAAAATCGGATGATCGGATTCAGCTGGTCTCAAGTCTTCCTGGTTTGGCGAAAGGAACTGCTCGACATCATTCGAGACCGCCGCACGATCATGGCTATGATCATCGTGCCGCTTCTCGTGTACCCCATTCTCATTATTGGGGTCTCCCAGGTCGGGATTCGCCAAGTCGAAAAGATTCGCGCTCGCATGGGTACGGTCGCCATCATTCCCGAGAACATGACCTCGGAACTCGGCAGAGTCATTTCCGCCGACAGCACGCTTCAGGTGCTGCACATTGAGGACGCTGAGGAGGCCCTTCAGGACGGGTCTGTAGACGCGCTCTTGCTCGTGCCCAATGACTTTGAAGAAAAGCTCCATGACCAACAGAGCATGTACCTAACCTTGCGGGCGGACATGTCGAACGATCAGGGACGTGAAGTTCTGGAACGCGTCCAGGGCATTCTTGTGGATTGGCGAAAAGAGATTGTCGTCGAGCGCCTCGAAGAAGAGGGCGTCCCACCGGACTTAGCGGAACCGTTCCTCATATCGAGCGAGAACTCGGCTGGAGCCCGGAAAATGGGCGGCTCTCTCATGGGTCAGATTCTCCCCGTGCTTCTTGTCGTGATGATGATGACGGGTGCGCTGTATCCTGCAATCGACGTGACGGCCGGGGAGCGCGAGCGAGGAACACTCGAAACGCTGTTGGTGTCTCCGAGCAGTCGGTTCGCTTTGGTTTTAGGCAAATACCTCACCGTTTTTACGGCTTCCATGGTGACAACTCTGGCCAACCTAATCTCAATGGCCTTTACCGTGTTCTATCTGCTCGGGTCGGCTAAGGTTGCCGGGGCCGACGGTCTGGGTATCAGTGGCCTCATGGATTGGCGAGCTTTCTTCGCCGTGCTGGCCCTCATGATTCCCATGGCTTTGTTTTTCTGCGCGCTGGCCATGCTGGTGGCTTCTTTTGCGCGGTCCTACAAAGAAGCTCAAAACTATCTTTCCCCGCTACTCATTGCCTGCCTCACGCCGACCTATCTCGGACTACTTCCTGGCTTTGAGATCAACTACAACATTTCATTAATTCCCGTGGCCAACGTCGTGCTTCTGGCTCGCGAGTTCTTCCTCGGGAACTATCCCTGGAACTACTTCATGGTGAGTGCCGCCACCCTCAGCGGTTTTGCCATCATCATGCTGCACCAGACGGCGGAGCTGTTCTCACAAGAGAGCGTGTTAGGTGGAGCAAGCTCAGGTGGCAAGATCTCTTGGCGAGCGCTGATTCGCAAAGAGGCGACCGCCCGTAAAGAAGTGCTTCAGCTTTCGCAGATCGGTCCCGTGTTTGCCATGGTGCTGTTGGGGTTCTTTTACATTGGAAGTCCGCTACAACTTCAGAATGTGCGTCTTGGGTTGGTGATTACTCAGATTCTGGTGATCGCAGGTATTCCGATTCTTGCTCTTCGAATGATGCGTATCGACGTGGTGGAAACCCTTCGCCTCCAAAACCCAGGTTTTGCGAAGCCGGCCTTTGCACTTCTCATCTGGCCGGCGGCGACGCTGTTGGCGGCCCTTGCCGCCTCGCTCCAAGGGTTGGTTATTGAAGTGCCTGAGTCTTACCGAGCCATGATGGAACGGCTCGTGGCCTCCGAGATGAATGGGAACATTCTGGTGGCGGTTCTGATCTTCGCTGTGGTTCCGGGTATCTGTGAGGAGATCCTCTTCCGAGGTTTTGTTCTCAGGGGGCTCCTGGGCCGTATGAAGCCGGCCCAAGCCATCTTTTGGACCGCGGTGGTCTTCGGAGCCTTCCACTTCGATATCTATCGGTTCGTGCCCACCACGGTACTAGGGCTGATTCTGGGCTGGGTCACCTACAAGACGGGCCGACTCTGGCCCGCAATGGTCATTCACATAGCCAACAACGCCTTTGCGGTCATCGCCTCTAACCTCTCTTCCTACAGTGGTTTAGAGTGGTTGCGAGATGGGGGAGATGTGCCCCTGGGCGTCATTCTCGGGGTGATTGCGATCTCCGGATTCGGTGTTTATGGCTTACTTCGAGCGTCGGCCGCCCCAAAACCTACTCCCGCAACAGATCCACCCGTCTAACTCTCTTCCGTTAAGGCACTTCGATCTCTTCGGATTCCGCGCTATAATTATAGGCTGAGTTATATTCTTGGACCGGTTCTACGGAGTTGCACTCAGCGTAGAGACCGCCTCCAATACGGGGAGTTTGAATGCGTCGTTCGGGAAAAATCACGATTCGGGACATCGCCAAGAGGGCCGGCGTATCCCGCTCGACCGTTTCCTTGGTCATCAACGGAGATCCGCGGATTTCCGACGGAACCAAATCGAAGGTGATGAAAATCATCGACGAGGCGGGTTTCGAACCCAACACCATGGCGCGACGCTTGGCGCGTCAGCGCTCGGAAACGATTCTCGTTGTTCTGCCTCCCACCGACAAAGTTCTCACCGACTTCTATTTTGCCGAGGCCATTAGTGGAATCGCGGCCGCTTTATCGGAAGCCGGTTTTCGTCTTCTCATTGAAATTGCAAACGATAAGTTCTTGCAGCGTCGTGATCACATGAAGCTATACCGCGAGGGCGCGGTCGACGGCATGCTGATCGTGGGAGCAACCACCGAAGACAAGTACGTGCAAGAACTGCTCGACACCAAAACCCCCCTGGTGCTCGTAAACAGCCGCTTAGAAGGCGCGGCGTCCGTTGTGGCCGATAACCGCACGGGAACCAAGGAAATGGTGGAATACCTCGCGTCTCAAGGGCATGAGCGCATTGCCTTCATTGGCGGTCTCGAGATCACAACTTCCGGAGAAGATCGAAGCATTGGGTTCCGAGAAGGCCTTGAAGCTGCCGGGTTGCCCTTCAACGAAGACTATCGTTTGTGGGGAAACTTCTCGGAAGAGAGTGGAGAAGAGTGTGCGCGAAAGTTACTGGCGCGCGACCCGAAGCCAACCGCACTTATGGCCGCCAATGACATGATGGCTTTGGGTGCCATGCGCGTGGCCCGAGACGAGTTCAAGCTTCGCATCCCGGAAGATCTTTCCATCGTCGGGGCCGATGGGGTCATGCTTACCCGTTATGTTGAGCCGAGGCTCACCACCATCACCCAGCCCATATTCGAAATTGGACGCATGGCCACCCAGTGCCTCCTGGACGCCCTTTCCCAAGGCGGGGTGCCCACCGAGAGCCTGTCGCTCCCCACATCCATTCAGCTGGGCGAGTCCGCCTCCTATCCCCAGGGTAAAATACGAGCTCAGTAGATCGGAGCTCGAGAAGTAACCGATTGACACATCAGGCTAGCCTCGTTTAGCGTTGTTGGATCGGTCCAATAGCCTCAACGGCGCCAATTTTCTCCGACGGACCATCACGAAATCTTGCCTCTTCCACGGGGGCTCCCATCGGGAAACTATGAATCCAAGACACGGTGTTCTTCTTACCCTGGCTTTATGTGCGCTCGCCCTGATTGCTTCAGGTGCAAGTGCTCTCCCCGAGCTTGATCTTGGCGATCGAATTCTCATCGACGGTTTTTCCGATGAGTTTGAGCGAGACGAGTTTCTATTCCAATCAAGACCGCAGGGTGGCGTCGAAGAAAGTACGAGCGATTCTCAGTGGGGTCTGTTCAACGACGTCAATCAAATGAAGATCACCTGGGATGCGAACTTTGTTTATGTCGCCATCGACGGTTTCATTTTTAATAACAACACCATGGTGTTTTTCGACACCGTCCCTTTGGCCGATGGTCAAAACCCCGGTCTAACCTCGTTATCGCAGGTGAATTCTTGGCGTCGCGCGGTCAGCTTTGACAACGGAATCTTTCCGGATCTCTTCGCCGCCACATGGGACGGCAACACCACACCACAACTGTGGACATACACCGGGCCCAACCAGGTCGCGCAAATCCCACAAGGATCGTTTCCCACCGTGGCCTCGTTCAGTGGGGACCTCCCTCGTCGCTCCATGGAGGCTGCGATTCCCTGGGACGTGTTTTTCTTGGGGCAGGGAGTACGCGAGTTTGATCCGGCCTATGGCGATACCATTTACAGAATGCCGGACCCGGATTTTGAAGTCCGGATTGTCTCTTGGATTACCGCAGGAGCCGACGGAACGGGCGGGCCGGATTCTGCCCCCGACAACTTGAGTGGTCATCAGGTCGAC
Organism: Candidatus Eiseniibacteriota bacterium; assembly: GCA_013003415.1. GTDB lineage: Bacteria > Eisenbacteria > RBG-16-71-46 > JABDJR01 > JABDJR01 > JABDJR01. Next base: position 4,910 of record JABDJR010000558.1, read on the forward strand.
GGCTCAATCCCGGTAGTGCTCGACAACTACGTTCGTCTTCGCATGGATCGCTTTGATGCCAACGGAGATCCCAACCCCGATGGTGTTCCCGACTTCGGTCAGCCGGTTCGGACCCCAACGCGCCCGGACATGAGCGAAGAGGAATACCGAGCGGTTGTTGATGACTTCTTCTTTCTTGCTCCGCCAATTCGTGGAACCGCCCTAGAAATCAAAGACATTCGCCTTGAACCTCGCGCTTTTGCGCCCGATCTTGGCGAAGATCTGGAGTTTCTATTCACAATCACCCCGGAGATTCAGGATGAGCTCTTGCGTGAGGTGAGGCGGATTGATTTCACGGCTGAAGTTTTTGACCTGAACGGGCGCAAGGTGCGCACCCTTTACGACGAAGCCGAGTTCACGATTGCTTCACTGGATGGTTCAACCTTCCTGCCCGTGAATCGCTTCGACGGTCGCGACGATGAAGGTCGCATTCTTGAGGGAGGCGTTTATCTCCTCCGGCTTATTCTTGAGCCGGATCAGGACCAAACTCAAGAAGCCCTGGTGGTGGTGCGATGATGAAGCGCCTCTTCCTTTTCTTCTTTGTCACTCTGTTCTGTGTTTCGATTTCGACTCCCGCTCAGGCGGGCTACTTTGATCGTATTGAAGTGGGAGCCCGCGGTTTGGCCTTGGCCGGCGCCTACGGCGCCTCGGTAGATGACGTCTCCGCCCTCCACTGGAATCCGGCTGGCCTGAGTCTCATGCAGAGCCCCGAGATCATGCTCACCCACAGCCGGCCTTATGTTGTACGGAGTCTCTCCACCAATGCGGTGGCCGTTGGCGCTCCTATCTTGAGTGGGGGTGTGGCTCTGGGATGGCATCGTCTTGGGGTAACCGATCTCATTGGAGAAAACCTGATCAGCCTTGGTTATGGCCAGAGCATTTACACCGGCGACAATTCCCGTATTTATGTGGGCGGTGCGGCTAAGCTGGCTTCTGTTTCGATCAGCATCCCCGGCCGCGACTTTGGTACCGAAACCAAAGTGACCGCCGACCTCGGTCTCATGGTTCAGCAGGGAAGACAGCTGCGCCTTGGTCTCGTGCACCGCAACTTTGGCGAACCCAGTTTTGATTTTATTGAAGGTGGGGAGTCGACTCAGATGCCGGCCAGTTTCGAGTTTGCGGCCTCTTATCACTGGCGTCCCGAGTCGGTCATTCACCTGTCCCGATCTGAAGTGGCTGGAGAATCGGCATGGAACTACTCCGGTGAAATCTGGTTTTACGAAGTTTTCGCGATTCGAGCCGGGGTCTTTGATGAAGAGTTTTCCGGCGGGTTCGGGCTTCAAGGGGACCAATGGAATGTCGATGGCGCGTTTCTTACCCATGACTCTCTGGGTAACACCTATCGCATGTCGGTTCGCTTCTTTCTTGAACCCGGAGGAGGGAACTAGATGAGATTCTGGCGTCCCCTAGTCTTGCTCTCTGTGGTCGGTGCCCTACTCGCGCCTCAATCTGCGGAAGCCATCACCAAATTAGAAGGTGAGTACCAGTTTCAGATCGACTTGCGAAAGCAGGACCGCCGTTTTGTCTGGGACTTCGACAGCAACAACGATGACACCTTCAACCTCATGTCCTTTCGGCTTTTCTCCCAACCCACGGAAGGGGTTGAAGCGTTCACCAAGTTTGAGGCGGAGTGGAACACGGGGAGTAACAACAACGCTCGCCCTCAGTTTCAATACCGCGAAGCGCATCTGAGGTTTCGAAAAGACTATGGCGGTAAGGGGTTCGATTCCTACCTGTTCAGTCGACAGAATCGTTTCTGGGTCGACAATCACCTCATTCGCATTGTGGACGGAGAGCAGGCAAAGGACGGAGACAACGCTCATGGCGCTCGCGTTGATATGTGGGGTCCCAACCGGCTGAACTTCTCGTTCATCGCGAGCGATTTTTCATCGCAAGGGCTTCAAACCGATGACGCCTTTATTGCGCGTTTGCGGAAAGAGTGGTGGGACGGAAAGTTTCGCACCGGGGCCACTTGGAACAGAAAGAATACGCGCCTTGCCGACGCCGAGCGGTTTGTAACCGAGGTCTTCGGTCTCGATTTCCGCTACCGAGTAGGTACCCTCGACTTTTCTCTGGAGTACGCCGAGGGCCAACAGCGGGATCCGGCAGTCTCCTACCGTAGCGATGACTTCAGTCCCACGAAACTCAGCTTGAAGCATCCAGGAGATGGTCTGCCCGACGACTCAATTCTTAAGGGTGAGTTCCGAAGCTTGCGATTTGGGAATCCGGACTTTGGCTACTTCAACGTGGCCCCTTCTTTTTGGTATCTGGGTCCTAATTTCCGGAATCAGCTTGGAGATGGAAACAACGACGAAGTCGGCTACTTCATCAACACTTGGTACCTGGTTCCCGCTCGGGCCGTGACGTGGACGAACAATTACCTGTCCTATGTGAAGCGAGTGAACCAGAGCCGTCACGTGACCGAGTTTTTGTCGGAAGCCTACATCGAGTACGTCAACGGGTTCACAAGCAAGATCTTCTATCGAAACAAGACCACGCGGGATTACCTGGATGGAGGGGCCACCAAGCAGGTGCAAGAGAACGACGACCTGTTTGCTGAGATGCAGGTTGAGAACCGTCTAGCCTGGCTTCGGGTTCAGTTCCGCATTCGTGACATTGATACGGTGTTCCAAAAGGAACTTTCATCCATTGAAACTTCGGTGAACGTTACCGAGACCATCAAGTTGTACAACCGATTTACTTTTGGCGATGATCCGGCTCGAAGCCGGAAAGGACTATTCAGTCAGCTTCAGTATCGCCCACGCCCAAACTTTGAGTTGTTCCTTTCCTACGGTCCCGACTGGATCGGCGGCGGGAGCAACCCGGTTTTTGAAGGCAACCTCGAGGGCAACGCTGACAACAAAGACCTCGTGAAGTTGATCATGAAGGGAATCTTCTAATGCGAATTTCCAGAGCGACCATGCTCATGGGGCTTTTGCTGAGCATGACCATGACGTCCTTGGCCTTCGCCGGGTACGAAAAAGTTGCCGGTGGCATCCGCTTTGTCTATGAGGGGGATTACGCCGGTTCGGTTTCCGTGGCGGGAGATTTTAATGGCTGGAATGGGACCGCAACCCCCATGACCAAAAGCGGCGATGTGTGGTCGGTGGTGGTTTCCTTGGGCCCCGGTACCCATGAGTACAAGTTTGTGGTGGACGGACAGTGGGTAGCCGACCCGGATAACCCGACCAGGGTGGGGGATTTTGGAAACTCCGCTATTCAAATCGGTCCCGACG
>JABDJR010000606.1 GCA_013003415.1 Candidatus Eiseniibacteriota bacterium
GAGGATCGAAGCGTAGCTTTACCGTAAGCGGCTGATCGTAGGTTTCATTGTCGAGACCATCAAACACCCTCAGCTCGTAGGCATTCTCGCTGACACGGGCGGCTTCGTAATTGAAGGCGTTGCGTTCGTAAATATACGCCGCAACATCGTCCATGTTGTCGCACCAGAAGTCCTTATCAACAAGGTACTGAAGATCCTTCTGGAACTCTTGGATCGGATACCACCCCCAACCTTGCGGAAGGGCGATGTTGTGATAAGTCACAATGACCCAAGCGGTCTGATCTAGAGTTTTGTCGAGAATAGGTGTGAGTTGTTTGTGTTCTGCAATATGGTTCGGCTCTTTATGAGCCATGGCTACCGATGGTAAGTAGTACCAGTCCTCCGGCTCCCACTGATCATTGGGAGTGATGTAGAAATTTCCCTCACGGGTAACGGTTCGACCACTGAAGAATCCCGCTTCGGCACAGGCCTGGCGCGTTTCATCTTTATCAGCGGCTCCGCGAGGGTAGGCGTATGACCTCGGTTTCAAATCCCACTGCTCCATGAGATCGAAGCAGAGAGAAAAGTCATGAAGTGCCGTTTCGTAGGTTTCACGATCGTAGTCAATGTGACGATGGCCGTGCCCAAAGAAGTGAACGCCCAAGGGACGCACAGTGCGCATCCATTCCAGGGTTTCTTCCATGGCGGGGTCATCGAAGTTCCAAGTCACCAACTCGAGATCGATCGGAACGCCACGACTCAAGGACTGATTCACGGCGGTCATGATGACAAACTCGGTCATATGATCACTACGACCAATGGGTGCATCGTAGGTCACGGAAGCGGCTGCGGTGGCACCGTATCGCCACTTCATGACATCGGCTTTGAAAGGAATGTCCTGGTCAAAGCTCTCGGGCGAACTTGAACAACCAGTGACCACGAAAAGAGCGGCAACTCCAAGAAGCTGACGCATTGGCTCCCCTTTCAGCGACAGAATCGAGGTCAGGAGGGGCGGCTACAACCCTGATTCTGAGCGTCAATCAAGCCCTTGGTTCTTTTGCAGACTACCAAACAGAAAATTGGGTTACAAGGCGCGAATCCGGGGGCCTGGGAAGGCGCCTCTCTCCCCCGAGCGAAGGAGGAATGCGCTAGAATATAGGTACTATGGCAAATACGCCGAACCCGGGACGCCTCATTGCTCACGTCGATATGGACGCTTTCTATGCCTCGATCGAGGTGATCGATGACCCCACCCTTGAAGGAAAACCCGTAGTGGTGGGCGGTCCCCCGGAAAAGCGCGGTGTCGTTGCCGCCGCCTCCTACGCGGCGCGCGAGTTCGGAATTCACTCGGCCATGCCCATGGGACAAGCGGTACGTAAGTGCCCCCATCTCATTCGCATCTCCCCTCGCATGGCGCGCTACCGTGACGAAAGCATTCGCCTCATGGGGATCCTGGGCACCTTCTCCCCGACCGTGGAACCGCTGGCCCTCGACGAAGCCTTCTTGGATCTTAGCGGCATGGAACGGTCGATCGGAAGCGCCCGAGAACTTGGGCAACAGATCCGAGCCAAGATCAAAGCGGAAACCGGCCTCACCGCATCGGTGGGAATGGCGCCCAACAAGTTTGTGGCCAAGCTGGCTTCCGATTTCGACAAGCCCGACGGTTTAACTTTGGTCGAACCTTCCGAAGCCGTCTCCTTTGTGCAGAACCTTCCCATCAAAAAGATTTGGGGAGTGGGCGCGAAAACCGCCGCCAAACTCGACCGGATCGGTATCCGCGACGTGGCGGCGCTTTCTAAGTCAGAACCCTCCGTTTTGAAACGACACTTCGGAGTATTGGGTCTCCGGCTTCATGAACTCGCCTGGGCACGCGATGATCGGCCTGTAGTCGCCCATTCCGAAACCAAGTCGGTCAGTCACGAAATCACTTTCGCTAAGAATCAAAAATCAACCGCGCTTCTTAAAGGAGTGCTCACCGGACTATGTGAACAAACGGCCAGACGTTTGCGTCACGGAAATTTGGTCGGTAAAACCGTAACCCTCAAGATTCGGTTCTCCGATTTCGCCACCGTGACGCGTCAGGACACGGTGGGGCACCCTACCGAAGATGCGGGAGAAATTTACGAGATTGCGTCTCGGTTACTCGAACTGGAGCGTGAAGTTGATGAGCGGTCCGTGCGACTGCTTGGCGTAGGAGTGACCTCTCTCCTGCGCAAAAGCCAACTCAATTTGGAATTATTTGGCCCCGAACAGCTACAACAAGATACACCCTCGCTAGATGCGGACCAGGGAGACTCCAAGCGTGATCGCTTGAATCAAACTCTGGATCGACTGGAAGACCGATTTGGCCCTCAGACCACGCAACGGGCACGAACGCATTTGGCTACGGGTGAGTCCGAGGACTAAACCTCGATTCGTACCACCAACTTAGGGAAGACCATCACTCATGGACAAGCCAACCCCAAAAAATCTCGGCGAACTAAAGCATAGCGGCTACGCAAGCCGCTCGATTCGGTCCGAACTGCGCGAAAACATGCTCAAAGCGCTGCGCGCGAAAGAAGAGTTGTTTCCCGGTATCGTGGGTTACGACCAAACTGTCATCCCCGAACTGGTCAATGCCGTCTTGTCGCAACACGACTTCATCTTGTTGGGTCTTCGTGGCCAGGCCAAAACACGGATTCTTCGGGGACTGACTCAACTCTTAGACCCTTGGATCCCGTTCGTTGCCGGGTCAGAAATCAATGACGATCCCCTGAATCCCTCCAGCGCCTACGCCAAAGATTTGATCTTAGAAAAGGGAGACGACACGCCCATAGATTGGCTTCACCGGGACTCTCGCTATCAAGAAAAACTCGCAACCCCAGACGTGACCATTGCCGACTTGATTGGGGACATCGACCCCGTGAAAGCGGCAACCCAACGTCTTTCTTTTTCCAGCTTGGAAGCCATTCATTACGGCCTCGTTCCCAGAGCCAATCGTTCGATCTTTGCCATCAATGAACTTCCCGACCTACAACCCCGAATACAAGTGGGTCTTCTGAGCATCATGCAAGAAAAAGACATTCAGATTCGCGGGTTTCCCATTCGCTTGCCCCTCGATCTCTGCATGGTCTTTAGCGCGAACCCAGAGGACTACACCAATCGGGGCTCGATCATCACACCCCTCAAGGATCGGATCGACAGCCAAATTATCACGCACTATCCCAAAGAGCTGGATATGGCGAGCCAGATCACGGACCAGGAATCCTGGACCGACCGTCGATCCTCCATTCAAACCGACATCCCCGAGTATCTGCGCGAGGCCATTGAGCGCATTGCCTTCGAAGCCAGAGAGAGTGAGTACGTCGACCAAACTTCGGGAGTCAGTGCCCGGTTACCCATTGGCGCTTTGGAGTGTGTCGTTTCCAACCTGGAGCGCAGAGCGGCGCTCACCGGAGAAAAGGCGGTGGTGGCGCGCGTCACCGATCTCATGGCAGCCATACCGGCCATCACCGGGAAGGTGGAGCTTGTCTACGAAGGTGAGCAGGAAGGCCCGTTAAAGGTCGCGCGGTATCTCAT
>JABDJR010000609.1 GCA_013003415.1 Candidatus Eiseniibacteriota bacterium
CCGTTGGGGGGCGGGGGAGGCGTGCAGGTAATGCTTAGCTGGTAGAAACCAGTTGAGGCCCCGCTGAATCCCCGAACTTTCACCTGGAAGGTGGCATCGACGACAATGGTTCCTTCGATTCGAGAATACAATCCGGCACCAGCGTCGTCGTCTGAAGCTTCAAAGAAATTGCAGTTGTCGGAATAGAGTTCCAAGAACGTGTCTACGGTCGGCAAGCCAGCCTCGGGACCCGTCTCGATAACAACCCGGTCGCCTGCGTTGCAGCTGAACTCTACCCAGTCACAATCGTCCGTGGTGAGTTCACCGTGATAGACGTCGCCGGGGGTAAAGCTTTCGCCGGGACAGGTGTCGTTAAGGGGCTCGGTTTCATTGACATCTGCTTGAGCGGCAAACTTCACGGTGGGGTTGCCTTTAGCATTCCATTCATCGATCAAATTTTGTTTTGTTGTGTCGGCGGTGACGAGCGAAGCCGTTACTAAGGCGATCGCAGCGATAAGCACACTAGCTTTCAATAGCCTTTGCATGGGTTGATTCCTCCTGTGTCAGTATGTTTGTCGCTGGGATGTTTTCAGGGTGGGCACTAAAGAGAGCGCATAGAAGTCTCAGATGAGCGCACATGGTCGAGAACAACGGCAGGGCGAAGAAGATTCGCCAAAACTACCCCCTCGGCGACATTGGCTATCTTAGGGGATCAATAAAGTGATTACAATAAAGACTCATTTGAGGGCAAAACTTTCTTATTCTTTCCCTTTGTCGCGGTCATTGGCATAGTGAAAAAATCCCATTTGACGGAGAATAGTTTGGTCCATTGCCCTTATATTCGTGTCCCAAGACAATTCAGGCGCTTTCGGAACGCCAGAATTTAGTAAAGTCCTGACCCGACTTTGTCATCTTTTAGTTCACCACTCATCCCTTCGCACAAACGCGTGCTTGACCCTTTCATCATGGAAGGCCGAGCGAGGTAAGAGATTGATTCAAAGACTTCCCACCGACATTCAAAACGTCCAGCTCGATGGTTTACATCTAACCCTTGAAGAAGTTGTTGCCGTCGCGCGTTACCGAGTACGTGTCACTCTCGACCCTGGTGCTCGACGTCGGATCCGCTTTTCTCGCGATGTGGTCGAGAAGCTTGTCGATGCGGAAGCCAAAGTCTATGGATTGACCACGGGTTTTGGTTCTAAACGCGACACCATCATTAGTCGGGCCGAGCTTGAGCAGCTTCAACTCAATCTCATTCGATCCCATGCCTGCGGCGTGGGAGATGCTTTAGCCGAAGATCAGGTGCGCGCTTCTATTTTGCTCCGCGCGAATACTCTGGCCCGAGGAAACTCCGGAGTTCGCGTTGAAGTCATTGAAGCTCTACTCAACTTTCTCAATCACGATGTCTACCCGTGGATTCCTTCCAAAGGGTCCCTTGGGGCTAGCGGCGATCTTGCGCCGCTCAGTCATTTGGCTTTGGCTCTTTGTAACGATGAAGGAGCGAAGTTTTATCGGAACGATGCGGATGCGCCTCCCCCAGAAGGTTTGGCTACAGACACCGTGCAGCCGGACTATGTTCCCACTCCCACGCCTTGGCGCTTCAAAGAGGCGCCTGCCGATCTGTTCAGTGAAGCCGGCCCCTTAACCCCCATTGTACTGAAAGCGAAAGAGGGACTGGCCATCAACAACGGAACTCAAGTGAGTGCCGCAATTGGTCTACTGAACCTCTTCGACGCCATGATTCTTCTGGAAAGCGGAGAGTTGGTTGGAGCTCTTTCCTTAGAATCCAACAAGGCGGTGCGCGCAGCTTTCGATCCGCGACTTCACGAGGCGCGGCCCTTAGACGGGCAGCGGGAAACCGCTTTCAATATTCGTGCCTTTACTCAGGACAGCGAGATTCTGAAGTTTCCGATCAATACCGCCCGGCTGGATCGCGCCCGAAAAGCGATTTCCGTCGCCCGTGAACTTCTAGAAGAAGGAAACGTTGAGGGGTGTGTTGGGCCGGCCGAGGAAATTCGAGAGAGCATCGGGGAACTCATCGATTCTACGCTCAAGATCTACGCTGACGGGCAGAAAGACATTACCGCCGAAGAACGAGAACAGCATACGGAAGCTCAGGTCACGATTAAGATCTATCGAAGAGCCCTTCGCGAAACCCGCCAGAAACTCATTCACCTCTACGCCCGCGTGCTCGAAACCTCTCTGGAAGGAGAGGTGCTCAAGAGTCGCGATTTTCTGGCCGACGCCGTAACCCAACTGCAACTTGCGCTTCCCGAAACACCGTCGGTTCAAGATGACTACTCATTTAGGTGTATCCCCCAGGTTTTGGGGGCAGTCCGAAAAGTCGTTCAGGATACGCGGCAGGTCCTAGAGACCGAGGCCAACAGCGCAACCGACAACCCTCTCATTTTCCCGCCCCGCATTGAGGACTATGCAGGCGAAGAGGCGGACTATGCGGCGACGCTCACGGTGAAGGAGTGTCGCGAAGCGGTGGTTAGTGGCGGTAATTTTCATGGTGAGGCGATAGCCATTTGCCTAGACACTTTGACGATCGCTTTGGCGGAACTCGCTAATATTTCGGAACGCCGAACTGCTCACCTGGTGGACGGTTCC
>JABDJR010000611.1 GCA_013003415.1 Candidatus Eiseniibacteriota bacterium
ATCTCGCCCCACACGGTTAACGAACCGACGCACGGTGCCATCGCTCCACTCGTCGGTGTAATAAAACATATGGTTCTGTACTAACCCCGAGACATACTCAATCTCCCGTTTTGGAAAACGCAGGCGCGTCATGATCTCCTGAGTTAACTTCGAACCCACTCCTTCGTGGTTGTAGAAGGTTCTCTCCCCCTCTACCCCACCTTGGGTACGGGGTTTGGCAATGTCGTGAAACAGGGCTCCCAAGCGCACTCGGAGGTTATCGCGGGGCGCGGCGTCGACCGCATGGAGGATGTGATCGAAGACTGTATGGGCGTGGTAGGAGTTCTGGGTCATCTCCGAGCCCTCTAGCAGTTCTGGAAGAACATGAACCAGAAGACCCGATTCTTTCATCGCCCGAAAACCCTTGGAGGGGCGCTCGGCCTTCAGGAGTTTAAGCAGCTCTTCCCGAATGCGCTCCGGAGCAACGCGCTTCAGCCCATCGGCCTGTTTTGAAAGCGCAGCTTTGGTCTTTGGTTCCAGTTCAAAATCCAGGGTGGCGGCAAAGCGAACCGCCCTAAGAAGCCTAAGGGCGTCTTCTCGAAATCGTTCGTCCGGGTTACCCACCGCCCGAATCAACCCGCGTTCAAGATCGGCAAGCCCACCTGTGGGATCCGCAAGCCGCTCGTTGACCGGATCAAAAGCCAAAGCGTTGATGGTGAAGTCGCGGCGCTTCAAGTCTTCGCCCAAATCAACTCCAAAGGAGACCCAATCCGGATGACGTTGATCTTCGTAGGGGCCCTCCGTTCGAAAAGCCGTGATTTCAACCGGGGGCGTCACCTCAGTGACCAGTAAGGTTCCGTGCTGAATGCCCACGGGCACGGCCCGAGGCCAGATGGAAAGCATGGCTTGGGGGTCGGCGGAGGTGGCGATATCCCAATCGGAAATGGGGCGGCCTAGAATCGCATCGCGAACCGCCCCTCCTACCAAGTAAGCCTCAAAGCCCGCGCGGTTGAGTTTTTCGACCAACGACTTTGGACCTGCGTAGGCTTGGTGCAGTTTCAGAAGTTGTGGTGGGGCGGGTGACCAATGGATTTCCATGCGGTCATTATAGCGAGCTTACGGGGTTACGCGGCAGGTAGGATAATCTCGTACCACTCGCCCTGGTCTTTCCCTGGACCGGTGGCTTCGAAGCGGCCACGGTGACGATTTACAATATCCGAGACCGTTCCCAAAGTGGGATCCCCCTGAACACTTTTTCCCTCGCCCATCCCGGCTGCGGCCTCGGCATCCGTGCGCTGAATCCGAATCGCAACCGAGTTTGAATCCTTCGACGTCACAATCCTCAGGTCAACCGGGTGCCCCTCCCGGGCGGGGTAAGCGCAGCGCTTGAGGAGCGTGAAGAGAGCCTGCTGAATCTGGGCCGGATCGATCTCCGCAATTGGATCCACGGGATCTCCCGAGAGATCGATGTTCACCGTTTTGAAGTTTCCCTGGGCACGCATGAACTCCACCGTCTTTTCTAGGAGCTCGTTGATCGGGTACGGCGTGCACTTGGCTTCTTGGTGAGAGAAGTCCATGAGACCACGGGCAAGATTCGACATCTTGATGGCTAATTCCCTGACCGCGTGAACCTGCTCATACTTTGCATCGTCGTCGATCACCGCATCTGACATTTCCATGAGCTGGGCTCGACCCGAAATGGCCATGAGGTAGTTGTTGATTTCATGGCCGGTTTCCGCTGCGATCTGGCCCCTGGCGGAATGGCGTTCCAGATCAAGAGAAAGAGCCTGAGCCCGTTTGAGATCGGAGTATCGGCGCGATCCATCCCAGATAAACATGATCGGCATGATACAAAGAGCAAAACCGCGGAAGCCAAGTGTGAGGGCGCAGAAAACTTCCAAGACGGCCATCAGAACCATCGCTGCGCTCGCGATGCGTTCGGTGCCCCCCCAGAAATTCGACTTCCATTTACGGAGGGCAAGGGGAACAATTCCCCGCGCCCGCACAAAGCTGGTTCCGCCCTGAAGCAGACCCAGGT
>JABDJR010000612.1 GCA_013003415.1 Candidatus Eiseniibacteriota bacterium
ATCGAGACGAATAAACCCGCCGTACCCGAACTTCGCTTTTAGATCGGGCCACTGTTTAGGCAGAATATGAGTGTGAACGTCGATTCGAGATGAGGATGTCATGGAATCTTAGGTGCCGGGGACTTGCATGACCGTGTTGCACGTCTTGCAGGTTCTTAAAGCCTCGGAGCCATGAAACTCTTCAATCACCGGTTTCAACTGGGTACCCAAGTCGGTGCAAAAAAACTGCACATCGTGCAGCACGTTGTTGCAGTTCTCGCAGTACCAGCGAAGATGATCCATTTCCCCTTCAAGACGCTTGCGCTCAATCACCATTCCGATGGTGTTGGGAAACCGTTGCGGGGAATGGGGAACATTGGAAGGAAGCAGGAACATCTCGCCTTCGCGGATGGGAATGTCTCTCATTTGGCCATCTTCTATGACCTTCAGGATCATGTCTCCCTCGATCTGATAAAACCACTCCTCGCCAGGATCGATGTGAAAATCTTTCCGTGTGTTGGGACCGCCGACCACCATGACCGTAAACTCCGTGTCTTGCCATACCAGGCGGTTTCCCACCGGGGGCTTCAAATGCTGGCGATTCTCTTCGATCCACCCCTTGAGGTTCAGGGGGCTCGGAATTTTCATGATTTCCTCCGGTAAACTCTCAGTTTAACGAAGGAGTTTTGTACCCGGCAAGGCGGTTGCCGAGGCCCGATTAGCCCCCTAGAATCAAGCCTATGGCCATGAGTACCCACCTTAGAAGCATGCTGGCCCTGGTCAAGAAGGGCACCGGTGAAGAGGCGATCGCGGCTGCGGTCGTGTTGGGAGCCTTAGCCCCCAAAGACAAGGCGGTGGTGGACACTTTAAGTAGAGCGCTGAAGTCGGATAATCCTCATCTTGTTCTCGCCAGCGTTCGCGCCCTCGGTCAAATCGGATCTGCGGGGGCCTTAAAAGCCTTACTTCCTTTGCTTGAAGCTCGGGGCGAGCTGCAGGAAACCGGCGCCATGGCCATTGCCGCCTGTGGCAAGGTCGCCCTTCCTGCGGTCAAGAAGGCCTTGAAAGACGCCCCCTTCGAATCTCGTCGGGTGCTCTATTCCGTTTTGGCCAACATGAAAACCGCCGAATCCCAACGCCTGGTCTTAGACGCCTTCTACGAAGACAACTTCGAGATGGTCAAAATGGCGGGACGAGCCTTGCGCTCGGCCCTCAACACCATGAATGAAAAGGAACGGATCGCGGCAACCAAGTCGGCGGTTGCGTTTCTGAAATTGAAAGCAACCAAGGCCTCTCGAGGGGCGACGAATTCCACCATCATCTATCTTGGGTACTTGGGGGCCCCCACCGCGGTGCCCACGCTGCTTCCTTACACGGGAGCCAAAAACCCGCGAGCGACCCGAAAACACGCTCTGGGGGCGATTCGGAATTGTTCCCAGGCCGGAGTTGGGCTCACGGTGGTGAAGAAACTCTTCGCCTACCTCGACGAAACCGATTTCGAGGCCATTGTTCAACCTACGGTAGCCATTTTGAATCGAAGTGTGATTCCGCCGGCCCTGGAAAAAGAACTGCAGCGCCTAACCGGAGCCCGACACACGGAAGTTAGACAGTTTGCTCTGCGGAAGCTCGCCGAAGGCAGCACGAAAACGAGCGCCAAACTGCTTGTGCAGTCCTTGGTCAGCAAAGATGAGCGCCTCCGTCGCTCGGCCGCCCATGCCATTAAACGGTCCCCCAAGGCGCCGGAACTCCTGCTGCCCCTGCTCCATGAAGAAAAGGATGTGGATCAGAGCTGGTCTTTAGTGCATCTGATTAAACCTCAAGCCAGCACCTTGCCTCCCGCTTCTATGAAAAGCACCATGCAAAAGGCTCTGAAGCTGCTAGAGAAGGGCGACCGACGCGCCGAACCGCTCCTTCACCTCTGTCGTTTCAGCGATGAAGACGGTTTTTATAAATCGTTCCGAACCCTGGCCACCAAAGCCCGAAAAGCCAAAAAGTACAAAGACGCGGAGCGCTACCTTCGTCTTGTTGCTCGAAACCCACGTTTTGACAGCGACGCCCGATTTGAACTGTCCATCGTGACTCTGAAAGCGGCCCAGGCCGGAAAAACGGGATCGAAGGAGCAGGAAGATGCCCTCTCGAACCTCAGACGTCTTTGTATGGACAGCGGCTTCGACCTCCCCACCCGACTCAAAAAAGAATCGCGGTTCCTGGGTCCCGAGGGCCTCTACGCCCTGGGGTTCCATTTCGCGGAAAGCTCAGGGCCGGTTCGGAAGCTAGGAGCCAGCCTTCTCCAGAGCCTGGTCAAGAAATCGCCGCGCACCAAAATTGGCCGGATGGCGCGCTCGAAGCTAAATACCGAAGGTTTGAGTTAGGCCCTCTTGCCACTGCCCAGGGACACCATTACTCTTTTGGGACGCGTCCCCCGGGAAAAACCTTTTCTTGATGGCGGGACTTCCCACCGATCTTAATCTGAGGCAAACCATGGCAAACGATACTCTTTCCATCACTGACAACCGAACCGGGAAAACCTACGAAGTCCCCGTAGAACACGGAACGGTGCGTGCTATGGATCTGCGGCAAATCAAAGTCGACGACGACGATTTTGGCTTGATGACCTACGACCCTGGTTATACCAACACCGCTTCGTGCAAAAGTCGGGTGACCTTTATCGACGGCGAAAAGGGAATCCTCGAATACCGCGGTTATCCCATTGCCGACCTCGCTGAAAAAAGCAGTTTCTTGGAAGTTGCTTACTTGTTGCTCCACGGGGAGCTTCCCGACAAAAAGCAGAGCGAAGAGTGGTCCCGTGAAATCACCTATCACACCATGGTGCACGAGAACATTAAGAAGTTCATCGATGGGTTTCGCTACGACGCGCATCCTATGGGCATGCTGATCAGTTCGGTTGCTGCCCTGTCGACCTACTACCCCGAAGCAAAACAGATCGACGATGCCGAGAATCGACACCTTCAAATCATTCGTCTTTTGGGCAAGATCCCCACTCTTGCCGCCTACGCGTACCGCCATGCTCAGGGTCTCCCCTATGTGGCTCCCGACAACGATCTGAGTTACCCGGAAAACTTCAGGAGCATGATGTTCCGGATGACCGAGTCGAAGTGGCAAGGGAACAAAACTTTAGAGCGGGCGCTTGACGTGCTTTTTATTCTTCACGCCGATCATGAACAAAACTGTTCGGCAAGCGCCATGCGCAACGTGGGTTCCAGCCATGCCGACCCCTACAGCGCTACTGCGGCGGCGGCCGCGGCCCTCTACGGCCCCCTCCACGGTGGTGCCAATGAGGCGGTCCTCCGTATGCTGAACCGGATCGGCTCCAAGAAGAACGTGCCCGAGTTTATTGAGAAGGTGAAAGCGGGCGAAGGTCGCCTCATGGGATTCGGTCACCGCGTCTACAAGAACTACGATCCCCGAGCCACCATCATCAAAGAGATGGCGGACAAGGTGTTTGAAGAGACGGGAAGCAACCCTCTTCTGGACATTGCCTTGGAACTCGAGCAGATTGCGCTGAACGACGAGTACTTTGTCAGTCGCAAGCTCTACCCCAATGTCGACTTTTACTCCGGCCTGATTTACCAGGCCATGTCCATTCCCATGGACATGTTCCCGGTGATGTTCGCCATCCCCCGAACCGCGGGTTGGTTGTCCCAATGGCAAGAAATGCTGACCGACCGCGATCAAAAGATTGCGCGCCCTCGCCAGATCTATCTAGGAAAACGTGGCGAAGCCTACCCAAAATAGTCCGGCACGCTTCACCCGGCGTCGCTTCATGCAACTGGGTCTGGGTGCCGCCGCCTACATGTCGTACTGTGCCACCAGCTGTGTGAACAGCGAACTCAACCCCGATGATCGCTTACTGGTTTGGGTGGCTCAGAAAATAACGGGAACGGTTCAAATGAACGGCAGCCGGGCGCCAATTCAAGGCGCTATTGTGCGCTACGAAGCTTCGCTTTCCGAAGGCTTCTACGTTCCCTTGGGGAACGGCTCGACCAACCAAGCGGGCCAGTTCGACCTCAACATGGGCACCAACTTCTGGGTCCTGGAAGCGGGCGAGCGACGGACCTATCAGGTTTACAACCGCCTCACGGTCACGAAGTCGGGCTTTTCTCCCGCCATCATCAGCTGGCAGTTTCCCCGAGAAGCCACCCAATCCCCGCCCCAGGGCGGCTTAGGGCCCTATTGCTTCACGCGGACGATTACTCTGGGGATCCCCGAAAACGAGTGAGTTTGGTCGGGTAGCTCGGGTTTAGATTCTGGCTTTGGCCCTAGGCTTTGGCTTTCACCTTGGCGGCAGGTGCAGGGCTGACCTTGATGAGTTGCGCGGACAGAAGCGAGAGCAAGCAATAGGCGGTAAAGCAGTAGAACCCCAATCCGAACTTTGCGTCTAAAGCAAAGATGTCATCGGTGTTTTGGGTGGCTTTGGCGGCGAGATAGGCCACGAACACCGCCACCACAAATACGTCGGCCATGGACCATTTGCTGATGCCGTTACTAAACCGCATGATGCGGCCCTGCTTCACGTGATCCTTGATCACAAGCACCACAAACAAGAGGGTTGCTTTGGTGAAGGGAATGATCACGCTAAAAAGCAAAATGAGGAAGCCCACAAACCAGTTTCCGGAGTCGAACAAGTCCTTCACCGTGGACAAAATGCTTCGCGATCGATCGTAGACTTGAACATCGCCCTCAATGTTCAGATTGTCGATGAACCCGGAAACCATCTTCACGACGCTTTCGGCAATACGTGAGTCTTCGGTGAGCATGACCTTGCCCAACTCCACCACATCCGCTTTATCCAGATTTCCGGTCACCGTGATCATGGGTTCGGTAAGCCCCGGGAACAAAAAAACAAAGGCGGCAATGAGAATCAGTAAAGGCAATGCCTTGGCCATAGGTGACTCCTTAGAACTTCTTTGAGGCTAGCGTCCGAACATGCGATTCAATTGGATCACAACCGGGATCAGCAAAACAACTAAGAGGATGATGGCAACCGGCTTCCAAGGAAGCGCTTGGCGCTGAGCGAATTCGTACTTACAGATGGGGCAGGCCGTGCTTGAGTCTTCAATGACAACAGCACAGTTCGGGCATTCTCGGCTGGCCATGCCTAACGCTGCCACACCAAAGAAACACCATAATCTTCCAGGGGGCCCAGTCGTTCTAAGTCTCCGAACTCACGAAGAATGCGCCCCTCGATACCCAGAGTTCCCAGCTGGCCGTCCATGAACTTTTCCACCCGAAGCGTAAACGTATCCTGAACTCCATAAGGAATGGGACTT
>JABDJR010000641.1 GCA_013003415.1 Candidatus Eiseniibacteriota bacterium
AGCCTGGGAGGGGTGGAGTCCACCATGGAAAGGCGTCAGATCATTCCGGGCCAGGAACACCTGCCTCCTGGCCTGCTTCGGCTGAGCGTAGGCTGCGAACATGTGGAAGATCTGTGGGCGGACCTGGATCGAGCCCTCCGCGAGACAGGCTAAACTCAGGATCTCTACTAACTGATTGCTCTGGGGCTTGTTATGATGCCGGGGAGAGGTACCCCCTCAATCATCTTCACCATGGAGAACCCGTCACCATGAAACGTGCCCTGTTTACGACTGTCGTCCTATGCCTTCTAAGTATGCCCGCCCTCGTCTTCGCTGGATCCTACGAATACGAAGCCAGTAAGGATCATCCCTTTGGCCAACCAAACCCAGATGGCCATGAGAATGTGATCGACTTTGACGGTCTCATTGGCGAATGCGAATGTGACTCTGAGCGCCGCAACCCGGACGGGTCTTGGCAAGAGATCGTCACGATGACCTGGAGATGGAAGTACATCATGAACGGTTTAGCGGTTCAGGATGAGACCTTCACCGAGTCGGGCTTCATGGCCGGAAGTATCCGCCAAATCAACCCGGAAACGGGGAAGTGGCATGTGTACTACTACTCCACCGGGGGGGCCCCCGACAGCCTGAACGCCTGGATTGGCGGGAAAGTGGACGATTCCATCGTTTTGAGCCAGCCCCAAACCGCCCCGAATGGTATGGAGGGGTTTTCTAGACTCACGTTCTATGATATTTCTGACGCGGGATTTAAGTGGGTTGGGGAATGGGTCGACAACCTGGAAGCCCCCAACGTGGTGTATCCATTCTGGAAAATTGATTGTAAGAGGTAGCTTAGCGCGTGCTTATAGACTGGGAAGATCCTCAAGAGCTCTTTGGGATGTTGATGGAGTTTGTCGCGGATTCGCGGCAAGAAACCCAATCAGACGCCCATCGTGATGAAATCCTCGGGACTTTGGTTGAAGACCTTGAAGCTTCCCAATGGTTATTCGAAGATGCCACTCCCAAAGAGGTGGCTAAACGCCTTCGGGAATTAGAGCATCGTTTAGAGGGGCTCCCGCCCAACGATCCGGTGGTGGAAGAACT
This sequence comes from Candidatus Eiseniibacteriota bacterium, assembly GCA_013003415.1. Taxonomy (GTDB): domain Bacteria; phylum Eisenbacteria; class RBG-16-71-46; order JABDJR01; family JABDJR01; genus JABDJR01. Next base: position 1,084 of record JABDJR010000641.1, read on the forward strand.
TACGCGCTGCCTTGAAGAGCTCGACGGACTGGCTGAGGGCGCCTAAGACCAGTTTAGAACGGAGCTTCGGATTCGAAGCTTAGGCATTCTTTGGTTTCCGGGTGGTCAAAGCTCAAGTTGCATGCGTGTAGCTTGAGCTGACCCGGCCCGGTCCCGGTTCCGTAGAAGGGATCCCCCACAATAGGGATTCCCAATCCCTTTTCATGAGCGGCATGAACCCGCAGTTGGTGCGTGCGTCCGGTTTCCGGAAAGAACGCAACTCTAGTCATTCCGTTTTCGATCCCCAAGTTTTCCCAGCGGGTTATCCCGATCTTTCCATGGACTTCGTCGTAGATTTGAATAGGTCGGTTGTCGATGTCGAGACGAAAGGGGAGTTCAATTCTTCCTGAGGCCTCTTGCAGCTCACCTTCCAACAAGGCGACGTATCGTTTTTTTGGCTCTCGGTTTTGAAACTGAATGGAAAGGGTGCGATGGGATGCCTTGGTGAGAGCCACGACCATAAGGCCCGAGGTGTCCATGTCGAGCCGATGAACAGAGGGTTGTTCGATGCACTGAGGGTAGGCGTCGCGCACCATGCGAGTGATGCAGTGCTGGTTCGCCTCGCCAAGTCCCGGAACGGACAAGACCCCGCTGGGTTTGTTGACCACAACGAAGAGCGGATCCTCATGAAGCACCACGAGTTGCTCGTTAGGCACCATCAGCCCCACATAGTAAGAAGCCCAAGATAGGTTCGCATCGCGACTCGCAGGGAGCGTAAAACTGACCGGGTTGTTTGTTCCCGGATTTGGTGGGCTCGCCCCAATAGAACTCGGCTAGCCCTTTAGGGGTAAGGTTGTGCGTTGCTGCGTAATTCAAAAGTTTAGGCGCACAACAATCCCCAACTCCCCCGGGAATCCCGCGGTCGCTGGCAAACGCTTCCGCTAAAGGTTTCTTTTGCCCTCGAAAGTTCGTGAAGACGTAGTGGCTTTGAACCATCTTCACGACGTCTTGGGAGAACTGCTTTCTGGTCTGAAAAAGATTTTGGTAAGCCTGGGATTCCGGGGGCAGATTCTTAAGCTCAGCCCCCATGGC